>PWEU01000260.1 GCA_003554005.1 Nitriliruptoraceae bacterium | reverse complement strand
TCGTTGATGTTGGCCCCGTCCGGCGCGCAGTGCACCGTGATCACCTCGGCACCGAGGTGGCGGTAGACCTGGGGGGCCACGCTCGAGGCCGCGCCGTTCGCGCCGTCGACGACGATGCGCAGCCCGGACAGGTCGACCCCTGCGGTGCCGGCCAGGTGCTCGATGTAGCGAGCGATGGCCGATGGGTCGCTCAGGCGGCGGCCGATGTCGGTCCCCGTCGGGCGACGGGCGTTGCGCTCGGCCACGATCTGTTCGAGGGCCGCTTCCTCGTCGTCGGTGAGCTTGAAGCCCTCGGCGCCGAAGAACTTGATCCCGTTGTCACCCACCGGGTTGTGGGAGGCGGAGATCATCGCCCCGGCCGCCGCTGGCGAGCGGGCGGTGAGGTGCGCCACCCCGGGGGTCGGCAGCACTCCCACGCACAACGCGTCGCCGCCGGCGGAGGTGACGCCGGCAACGAGCGCGGCCTCCAGCATCTCGCCCGACCACCGGGGATCACGCCCGACCACGACGGGGGGGCGCCGCTCGCCGCCGGTGTGCAGCAGGGTCACGAGCGCGCGACCGAGGGCCAGGGCAAGCTCGGGCGTCAGCTCCTGGTTGGCCTGCCCACGCGTGCCGTCGGTACCGAAGATCGCCCCCACCGGTGCTCCCTCTCCCGCCTGCTCAGGTGTCGTCGCGCCGTTGTGCCGTTGGGCCGTTGGGCCGTTGGGCCGTTGGGCCGTTGGGCCGTTGGGCCGATGCTAGGGGCTGCGCAGCGTGGTGGGCCGGCACTGGATCGCAACGATACGACCTTCTGGAGGTCGAATCGTTGCGATCCTGCAACCTCGGCGCCGTTCACTCTGTCCAGGATGGTGGCCGAACACCGGACGCCGCCCGCAGTGGGGCGGCGTCAGTGAAGCGGTCGCGCTGCGCCAGCCAGCGCCAGCCCGGTCAACGCCAGCCCAGCGCAAGGGCCGACCACCAGCGCCAGCCCGGTCAGCGCTTGGAGAACTGCGGCGCACGGCGGGCCTTCTTGAGCCCGTACTTCTTGCGCTCGACCTTGCGCGCGTCCCTCGTCAGCAGTCCGGCACTCTTCAGCGCGGACCGGTTGTCGGCTTCGTCGCCGACCAGGGCGCGGGCGATCGCCAGACGCAGGGCGCCCGCCTGTCCCGTGGCGCCGCCGCCGTGCAGGCGTGCATCCACGTCCCCCTGACCATCCTGCTCGAGGACCCGGAAGGCCTCGGTGGCATGGGCGCGCAGCTTCTCGGTGGTGAAGTACTCCTCCAGCGGCTTGCCGTTGAGGGAGTACTGCCCCGAACCACGGCTGATCCGTGCCCGGGCGACGGCGGACTTGCGGCGTCCGGTGTACATGGTGCTCATGGTCTCAGACCTCAGAGGTGGTCGGGCAGCGGCTGGGGCTGCTGGGCGGCGTGCGGGTGGTCGGGGCCGGCGTAGACCTTGAGCTTCTTGGCCATCTGGTGGCCGAGCCGGTTCTTCGGCAGCATGCCGGTGACGGCCTTCTCCACCACCTGGGTGGGACGACGGTCGAGCATCGTCGCGAAGGGCACGCTGCGCAGACCGCCCGGGTACCCGGAGTGACTGTTGTAGAGCTTCTGCTCGCCCTTGGCGCCGGTGAGCACGATCTTGTCCGCGTTGACGACGATGACATGGTCGCCCATGTCCATGTGCGGCGTGAACGTCGGCTTGTGCTTGCCTCGCAGGACGCTGGCGATCCGGGTAGCGAGACGCCCGAGGGTCTCGCCCTCGGCGTCGATCACGTACCACTCACGCGTGATGTCGCCCGCCTTGGGGCTGTAGGGGCGCATCGTTGTCGTCTTCCTCGGTGGCCTGGTCGTGGAGGTGGCCTCATCCCTGGACGGTCGTCCCACGACGTGCCCCGCGCCCGCAGGCGCACAGACGACGAGGTGGTGGGTGGTCGGCCGTCGGCCGGGATGGCGCCGCGACGGGGCTTGTGGGGCGCACGGGGCCGGACACGGAACGCGCGGCCCACGTGGGACCGCGAGGTCGGAGCGTACCCGGCACCTCGCCTGAGGGTCAACCGGACCGGGCGGCCACCGGTGGCGACGCCGGCCACCTGCGGCCGTAGCGCACCTGCTCCAGGGTGAGACCGTGGGGCGGCGCCACCCGCGCGGCCCCCTGTCGGTCCCGTGCCGCCAGCACTTCGGCGACCCATTCCGGTGCCCTCCGGCCCCGGCCGACCTCGACGAGGCAGCCGATGATCGACCGGACCTGCTGGGGACAGAAGGCCGGTCCGTCGAGGACGGCATCGATCCGTCCCCGCGCGGGCCGCGTCAGCGCCAGGCGGTCCAGACGCCGCACCGTCGTGCCTCCCGGAGCCCTTCGGCAGAAGGAGGAGAAGTCGTGCTCACCCAGCAGGGATCCGGCACCGGCCCGCATCGCGGTCAGCGATAGCGGCTCGTCGACCTGCCACCGGTCGTGGCGTCGGATCGGATCGGCCGCGGGGGCGTCGACCAGTCGGTAGCGGTAGCGGCGAGCGGTCGCGGAGAAGCGGGCATCGAAGGCAGCCGGCACGGCGCGGACCTGCCAGATGGTGATGGCCCGCCCGACCTGCTGATCGAGTCGGGCCCGCAAACCCCCGAGGTCCTCGACGGCCCGGGCCGCCCGTAGGGTCGACAGGTCGAGGTCGAGGTGGACGACCTGAGCCAGGGCGTGCACCCCGCGGTCGGTCCGGCCGGCGCAGGTCAGGTCGACGGGCTGATCGAACACCCGGCTGCAGACCGTCTCGAGCTCGCCCTGCACGGTGACCTGATCGCGCTGCCGCGCGAACCCGGCGAAAGGCGACCCGTCGTAGGCGAGGTCGATCCGATACCGGGTCCGCGCGGCGGCGGGGGCAGCAGGAGGCACGAGAGGTGACGCCGGCCGATCAGGCCTTGGCGTCGTCCTCGTCGGCGTCGTCCGCGGCGTCGGCGTCGTCCGCGGCCTCCGCGGCGTCGGCGCCGGCAGCGTCGTCGGCGCTCGGCTCGGTGTCCGAGGCCTCGGCGGCGGCCGCACCGCCCGTGGCGGCGGCGATCGCCGCGGCGACCTGCTCGTCGTCCTCGACGTCGAAGGCGTCCTCCACCTCGACGTCCTCATCGCTGTCGAGCACCGCGGTACCGACAGCGGCCGGTGCGGCCTCGTCGGCAGCCCGCCGGCGACGGCGACCGAACAGTCCCCGCGAACGGCCGGCCTTGGCCTCCTCGATGGCCTCGCCACCGGGGCTGTCGGCCTGCTCGACGAGCTCGATGAGCGCCATGCGGGCGTTGTCACCCTTGCGGGGCTCCAGCTTCAGGATCCGGGTGTAGCCGCCGTCACGGTCGGCGAAGCGCGGCGCGACCTCCTCGAACAGGTAGGCGACGACGTCCCGGTCGTGCAGCTCCGCCAGCACCAGCCGGCGGTTGGGCAGGTCGCCGCGCTTGGCCTTGGTGATCAGCTTCTCCGCGTAGGGGCGGAGCGCCTTGGCCTTGGCCTCGGTGGTGCGGATGCGGCCGTGACGGAACAGGTCGCGGGCCTGGTTGGCGAGCAGCTGCTTCTGGTGCGCAGCGCTCCCACCGAGGCGCGGACCTCGCTTGGGGGTCGGCATGTCGATCTCTCCTTCGCGCGCGGGGCGCGGGGTGGGTGGTGCGGGGCGACGCCCCGCTCGCCGGCGGACACGACCTCACGGTCGGGCCCGCGGCGGTGGGGTCACTCCTTGAGTGCGACACCCAGCTCGGCCAGCTTCTCCTTGACCTCGTCCACCGACTTCGAACCGAAGTTGCGGATCTCGAGCAGGTCCTGCTCGGTCTTGTCCAGCAGCTCGCCGACGGAGGCCACGCCTTCGCGCTTGAGGCAGTTGTAGGAGCGCACGGACAGGTCCAGGTCCTCGATGGTGGTGCTCAGCACCGGGTCGACGCCGGCGCTGGACGCCGCCTCCTCGGGGGAGACGACGATGCCGCCGGGGCCGGAAGCCTCGAACGCGGCGAACTGCTCGAACAGCCCCTTGAGCGTCTCCCCGGCCGAGGACAGGGCCTGCCCCGGGGTGAGCGACCCGTCGGTCTGCACGTCGAGGATCAGCTCGTCGTAGTTGGTCATCTGCTCCACGCGGG
>PWEU01000177.1 GCA_003554005.1 Nitriliruptoraceae bacterium | reverse complement strand
GACGGCACGTTGGTGATGGTGACCGCCTCGGCCCGGCCGTCGGCCACCTCGATGTCCGCGCGGACCAGGCCTGCCGGCGTGTCGAGGTGGATCGTGGTGATCGGCTCGACGACCTCCACCATGCCGGTCTCGACCAGCACGGTGCACACCCCGATGGTGCCGTGGCCGCACATCGCCAGGCAGCCGGAGACCTCGATGAACAACACGCCGACGTCGGCGTCGGGCCGGGTGGGCGGCTGCAGGATCGCGCCGGACATGGCGCTGTGCCCGCGCGGTTCGTACATCAGCAGGGTGCGCAGCGCGTCGCGGTCCCGCTCGAAGGCGGTCTTGCGCTCCAGCATGGTGGCGCCGGGCAGGGGGCCGACCCCACCGGTGATGACCCGGGTCGGCATGCCTTCGGTGTGGGAGTTGACGGCGTGGAGGACCCGATCGGAGCGCACGTCAGGCAACCGCGAGGGCGCGCTGCAGCTGCGACTCGATCAGCTGAACGTCCGTATCGGGGAGCGGGAGGCGAGGTGGTCGGGTGGGACCCATCGGCTGGCCGACCAGCGCCTGGGTGTGCTTGATGGCCTGCACGAACCGCGGGCCGGTGTCCCAGCGCAGCAGCGGCAGGAGCTCGCGGTAGCGGGGCAGGGCCTCGGCGAGCTGGCCAGCCCGGCCGAGCTCGAACAGCTCAGAAGTCAGCTGCGGCAGCGCGCCGGTGAACCCGCCGATCCAGCCGGTGGCGCCGAGCACCGCGGACTCGAGCGCCAGGTCGTCGGCGCCGCACATGATCTCCAGCCCCGGCGCGACGTCGAGCAGCTCGCTGACGCGGCGCACGTCACCGGAGAACTCCTTGACCGCGACCACCTCGTCGATCTGTGCCAGCTCCGCGTACAACTCCGGGAGCAGGTCGTGCTTGGTGGAGAAGGGGTTGTTGTAGGCCACGATCTTGAGGCCGGCCCGCGCGATGGCGGCGAAGTGGGCGATGATCTCCTGCCGGGTGGCGTTGTGGATCACCGGGGGCAGGGCCATGACCCCATCCGCGCCGGCCTCGCGGGCGTGACGGGCGTGGGCCAGCGCCTGGTGCGAGCCCGGCGCCGAGACGCCCGGCACGCCCTTCGCCCGACCCGCCGCCACCTCGATGGCCGCCTCGACCACGCTGCGGCGCTCGTGGTCGGAGAGGCTCTCGTACTCACCGAGGGAGCCGCAGGGCACCAGCCCGGCGATGCCGTTGTCGATGAGCCAGGCGCAGTGGGCCCGGTAGGTATCGAGGTCCAGCGACCCGTCGTCGTGGAAGGAGGTGGTGGTGGCGACGTACACGCCGGGGAAGTGAGCCATCATCGGGTCCTGGGGCGGGGGGCGGATAGCGCCGGGTGTTCCGCACCGTAGGACCGCCGGCGGCCACCCGCGCTCGACTATCGTCGCACAGATCCGCCTTCATCTGCAGTGAACATCGGACCGAAGGCCCCGGGAGCAGGCCATGGACGCGGCAGCACGGGAACGCATCGTCACCCGCCTCGCCGAGGAGATCGAGCTGCCCGTGGTGCTCGAGGACGCCGCACAGCAGCCGATCGCCTACAGCCCGCACCACGACCTGACGGATGCGATCCGAAGGGAGACCATCCTCCGCCGATCGACCAGCGGGATCGTGGTCGATCACTTCCGTCCCTTCCGGTTGCCCGAGCGCGCCCGGCCCTTCGTGGTCCCCGGTGACGCGGCCCGAGACCTGCTCCCCCGGCTGTGCGTCCCGATCCGCCACCAGGAGGTCAACCTCGGCTACCTGTGGGTCCTGCTGCGCTCGGCGGAGGTCACCGAGGCGCAGCTCACGGCCGCGGACGATGCCCGGACGTCGCTGCTGCGATCCCTGCTCGCCGAGGACCGGGTCCGCGAGTCGGAGACCGAGACGGTCCTGGACCTGGTCTCCGGTGATCCGGAACGGGCGTTGACCGCTCTGACCGACGTGGAGGCCCGGGGCACCTTCCCCACGGGCCGACGCTGCCGCGTGTTGATCTGCGTCGGGCAGGCCTGGGAGCATCCCCCGGTGCGCACGAGCTTCTGGGGCGCCGGCTGGGCGCCGACCGGTCAGGATCAGCTCCGCGCCGTGACCGAGCGTGAGGGCATCGCCGTGTTCACCGCCGGCACGGACCACCTCGGCGTCGCCCCGATCGAGACCGCGCTGGCGCGGCTGCGCGCGGTAGCTCCCGAAGGCGAGCGGCTGGTCATCGGCGTCGGCTCGCTGGTGGGCGGCCCCGCGCAAGCACCCCGGACCTACCGGCAGGCCCGGCTGGCCGTCCGGGTGGCGCTGACCGAGACCGACCTGGCGGTCGCGTCCTGGGACCGGCTCGGCACCTACCGCTACCTGACGCAGCTGCCTTGGGAGCTGCTCTCCGATGGTGTCGACGACCGGCTGGAGCGCCTGGTCCTGGAAGCTCCGGAGCTGGCCACCACCGCTGAGGTCTACGTGCGGCAGGCCGGGGCCATCACGATGGTCGCGGAGACGCTGCACATCCACCGGACCACGCTGTACTACCGCCTGCGGGCCATCGCCGGGTTCGGACTGGACCTCGGCCACGGGGAGGACCGGACCGTGGTCGACGTCGGGTTGCAGGCGCTGCGACTACTGGGGCGCTGGCCGCCTCCGTGACCCGACGCGAACCGGCCCCCGGCGGGGATGCCAGGGGCCGGTCGGGGCGTTGGTGCCGGACCGTCGGTGAGACGCTCGGCTCAGGCCGCGAGCTCAGGCGGCCAGCTCAGGCGGCCAGCTCAGGCGGCCAGCTCAGGCGGCCAGCTCAGGCGGCCAGCTCAGGCGGCCAGCTCAGGCGGCCAGCTTGGCCGCGGTCTGTGCGAAGTGCTGCCCGTAGGCCAGCGCGATCTGGCGCTCGTCCTCGGTCAGCCCCTCCCCGTCACCGAGCTGGGTGGGGCCATAGGGGCTCCCGCCGCTGCGGGTCGACATGACCTCGGGCGCGATGCCGTAGCCGTTCGGCACGATGTTCATACCCTGGTGGAAGGCGAAGGTCGACATCGACAGGATCGTCGACTCGTGGCCGCCGTGGATGGTGCCGGCGCCCGTGAAGAAGCCGGCCGCCTTGCCGACCAACGCCCCGCCCTGCCAGTGCGCTCCGGTGGTGTCGAGGAAGGCCTGCAGCTGCGAGGTGGCGCTCCCGTACCGCGTGGGGGAGCCGAAGACGATGCCGTCGAAGCTGGGCAGCTCGTCGACGTCGGCCACCGGGATCTCCTCCTGGGCGGCGATCGCCTCGCGGACCCCGTCGGAGGCCTTGACCTCGTCGGGCAGCAGCGGGTCGGGCACGCGGCGCAGGTGCACCTCCCCCCCGGCCTTCTCCGCGCCCTGCGCGATCGCCCGTGCGAGCTCGTAGGTCGCGCCGTACATGCTGTAGTAGACGATGCCGATCTTTGCCATCCTTCAGTCCCTCCGCGAGTCGTGGGAGCGTGGTGCTGCGCGTCACAGCGCCGCTCGATTGGTTGCGGTTGCAACGGTTGTTCGAAGCTGGCGGGCGGCTGGGTGGGGTGTGGCACCGTCGAGTTCCCACGGCCGCGGCAAGGGCGGGACATCGGCCGCAGGCGGCCGCGTTCGAGGTCGCCCGCGCCGGGTGCGCCACACCGCGGGGTCGTCCAGCGGCCGTCGGTGGCCGGCTGCGCTCCCCGACGCCACCACGTGGCGACAGCGGGGCGGTCAGCCGGCCACCGGTGGCCGGCGCACCACCCCACCCGGCCACCGACAGCCGGCGCACCACCCCACCCGGCCACCGACAGCCGGCGCACCACCCCACCCGGCTAGTCCTGCTCGAGCCAACCGCCGAACGGCTCCCCCGTCAGCCGCTCGTAGGCCTGCACGTAGCGCGCGCGGGTCGCGCTGACCACCTCGGAGGGCAGCTCCGGCGCGGGAGGTCGCTTGTCCCAGCCGGTCGAGGTCGCGAAGTCGCGGACGTATTGCTTGTCGTAGCTCGGCTGGGGGCCACCGGGGCGCCAGTCCTCCGCCGGCCAGTAGCGGGACGAGTCCGGGGTGAGCACCTCGTCCGCCAGCACCACCTCGCCGTCCAACAGGCCGAACTCGAACTTCGTGTCGGCCAGGATGATGCCCCG
>PWEU01000265.1 GCA_003554005.1 Nitriliruptoraceae bacterium | reverse complement strand
TTTAATCTGGTCTATGCGGTCAAAATTACCGCTTTCGTTTCTAAGATACACTCGTCCGTCATTAGTCTTAAATACGTCCTCTTCTCTCGTTACACGTCTATAATTGTTCTCATCAACTCTAATATAGGTTTTATTCCTTTTTTGGAACTTTACTGCTCTTTTATCTCTATCTACGGTCATTCTAGACCTTATAGATTTGAATTGGTCGCTTGTTGGTTCTGTCCACGTTGGAGATTTACTTAAAGAGTCGTTATTCTTTAATACACGGTTTAATTCACTTTCAAACCCTCTTTGAGGGTTCATATGTTTAATAATCTCTTCTTTTGCTTCTTCGTCCATTTTTATACACTCTGGTTGATTGATTCTTGCCTAGCTTCTGTACTATTCCAGTATTGCTTTATTAAGTCGCTGTCCGTTCCTAATAGCGGAATTGTGCTGATTTTAAGCCATGAAGGTTTTTTGTGCCTGTTATCGGCTAATTTACGGTTTGTATCCGTTTTAGTGTTACCATAACTGTTAGTTTCCATCTAAGCACCTCTAACGTGGTTGTTTTCATGTGTTTGGTACGCTACAAGTTTTGTAGCATCTCCAACGGTCTTACATTCCTCTATAAGTGTTTTAGCCTCTTTAGAGTTGTGTTTTTGTGCCAAATATTCTAAGTGCGGATTACTAAACGTAACATCTCTTAAATTGTATCCTAAGCCTTTAACACAACCTAGAAGTTTAGGGCTTGGTTTATAGCCTTTATGAGTTACTCTTAACGTCCAACGTCCTTTCTTAAATCCTATATCGTTGTGTGCTTGGTCATCTATGTCTATAACATCTTTATCTTCGTAGATTTGGTTAACGGATTTAACAGTTGGACATATACCGTGAAAATTACCTTTAGAGCTTCTAAAAATAAAAGTTATTGGTGATACACGTCTTAATTTGTAATTACTTGTTATATCTTCTATTGTAGCGTCTTCAAAGTCAAAAAAAGATGAGTGACCTATTGTAACGTATTCTTGTCGCATTTCGGACATTATACGGACTGTTGAAAGCATACCTACGGTTCTAACTGATTTTAAGACTTGTACGTTGTCGAATGTTGGTTCTTTAATCATTTTAGGTTGTCACCGTCTTACATTAAGTGTTCTATGTCCTTTAACGTCTTTCCTTCCGTTGTTTTACGCTCTAAGTACATCTCTGCGTATTTAATCGGTTCTTCGTGACGTGCGTTATAACGCTTTAACACGTTGTGGTGTTCTGCTCTACGTTCCAAAACTTTCATAGCGTCACGCATAAGCTCTTTTAGTTGATTATCCGTGTAATATGGCTTGTTAGACAAAAATATCCGTGCTAAAAAGTTGTCCATGTAATCTATGTATGTATGTTGCTTAATTTGTGTTGAAACTACGTCATTCTCCTTGTCAATAAAGAATTGTTCCGCATAGTATTCGTTATAGTAATCCATGCTTTCTAACGTCTTTTCAACTGTAGGGTGTAGCTCTATGTCTTCTAATCTGTCAACGTGTGCGTAAATAGCTTGTTTTAGTATTCTATTAACGTCTTGTTCTGTCTTATGTGCGTAGCCATGTAACGCACGTTTAACAGGTACAGGTAAACGTACAGACATAGTTCTTGTAGGTGTATTGCTCATATATTCGTTTATACCTCCTATAAAGTGTTTTTAGGGTTTTAAAGATAAAATTAAGAAAGGATATTTACATATCCTTTCTAATGTTTGCTATTTGTCCGTTTCCTTCGTTGTCAAAGTTCACCTGTACTTCTTGACCTTTTTCAGGCGTTCCGTACTCGTTAATGTACTGTCCAAACCTAGAGCGGTCACTAGGGTTCTCATAGAACCTTATGTTCTCATAAATCGTAAATTCGTTGCCTTTATACTCTGCTAAGGCTTCAATCTGTACGATTTGGTCGTCTAGGTCACCATACTCAAGCTCTGAGTCCTCATCTAGGTCATAGACTTCTTGTCTAGTACCCATAGTGACATTAACAATTTCTGCTTTCATATACTGGTTTTTAGGTCTTTCTGAAACTGTTACATTTGAAAAGTCGGGATTAGATTCCATTTTTTGTTTACCTCTTGTTGTTGTGTTGTTGTTTACGGACAACACGGTTCCTTAGTGTGCGTTGTGTGGTTTTGTCCGTTGTAGTATCGTTATAATCATAATCATTGATTCTTAATGCCTTATTGATATTATCAAGTTTTATAATCTCTCCAGTATCGTCATAATCGTCTAATTGCGTCATTCCGCAGTATTCTTGGTGTGTGCTTTTATCTCTAGAGAACTCAAACCATTTACCGCAGTAATTACACTTGTAATTAGTCATAAGACATCAATCCTCTAATTCAATAGCTGTGTAACTATCTACGGTTCTAAGACTTACGGAAAATATATCATGGTTGGTTTTTTGTGTTTCTGATACAGTATTAGGTTCAAGCATCTTTAACATGCCGTCATTAGTCCTGTAAGCTTCGCATTTTACTTTTAAGTCGTTTAAAGGTGGTCTGCGTTGTATATCAATCTCGTAAGCCATTTAAATCACTTTTTAAAGTCCTTACCCTTTAAGGTAACTGTTAGAAAAAAGTAATACTGGATTTTAAGTGTATCACCGCTTATGTGGTTCATAGTACAGTTATGCCCTACAATACTTAAATATTCTAGGGCGTTCGTTAGAGCCTAACACTCCTATATATTGGGGTTTTAGAGGTTACAACCCACTATATATTGTGGTCAATTAAAGGGCTGTTGTTGGGAATTGAACAGCCCTTCTTATTTGTTTTCATAGCTTAATCCATCAAATCTGTAGCCTTTTCTATTCTACTCATAGCTTCTGTAGGCTTAGATTCGTCTAAAAGCTCTTCTCCTTCTTCTAATAGCTCTATAACTTCTTGCTCGTTCTCGTGACCTTTAGCTTTCTTCTTAGCTTTCTTTATATTCTTCTTAGCCATAGAAATAACCATTTTTTTCATAATAAATTCACCTCTCTGTCTTATTTTCAAAAGCATCGGCTATGCTTTCTTGTTTACTGGTTTTATCGCTGTTCCGTACACGTCTAAAAATTTCATCGGTTAAGCGTTCCGAACCATTAATACTAATGCCTTCGTTCATGTGTAAGTAGCTACTAAGCTCTTTTTTATACTCAAATTCCTTATTACGAACTCTCTGTTCGTATTCGTCCATAAGGTCGGCATATTTGTCCGCTTCGGTTTGGCTTGAGACCTCTTCTTCAGTATCATAGGTATTATAAAACATCTCTGCGTTGATTAAAAACCTGTTAATAATCTCTTCGCTCTCCGAATCAATCATATAGAGTTCTAAGGTATCATAAGGCTTTCCTGTTTCTAATGCTTCTTTATGAATAGGAACAACCCATACATCGGTGTTCTCTTCAAGAATAGGGTCTATCTGTCGCTTCTTTTGGGTTGTATGGATTATTAAACACCCTCTTTTCCGTGAGTTAAGCACAAAATCCACCATATCAAAATTCTGTTGTGCTTGTCGTGCCATCATCCACGCCCACACCTCATCAAGCGTATAAATGGCTGAAAAGCCTTTACGTTGACTTATTTCGTCTAACTCTTTCACGTTATCCACCTTATGGGTTGTAAAATCTGTTTCGTAGTTCGTTACTACGTTATCTATCCGTGTGTTCTCTAAAAAGTGTTTAGTCAAAAATGTAGCACCTAGAGTTTTACCACGTCCTAAATTACCTAGAAAACCTATTATCATTCACTAAAACACCTCGTAATAGGGTGTTCTCATGGATACTCTCCGAATTTCATTTTAAAACGGATTTTAAAGTATAAAATCAGCGTTAATATGATTAAGGCTACTGCTATCGGTAACGTCCAAAGCCCTGTCCAGTATGAAATTGCTCTTTCAATCATTAACGCTTGTTCAGGTGTTGTACTCATCTATGCCCTCAAAATCCTCAAAAGCCTTTTTATGTTCTCTTTTAAGTTTTTTAGCCTCTACTCTATTCCTGTAAGTCCTTATAAGAGATTTTACAGGCACGGTTAATGATTCTAAAGCCACAACACACGCATAATAAATTGTTAAGCCCGATTCTTTTAAGG
>PWEU01000052.1 GCA_003554005.1 Nitriliruptoraceae bacterium | reverse complement strand
CGCCACCGACATCGCCGTGGCCGCAGACATCCGGGCCGGCGGGACCGTCACCGTCACCGTCGGCTGTCAGGTCACCAACACCGACCTCGCCCTGCTCGCCATCCCCGGGAGTCGATGGTCGACCGCCACCGCCACCCAGGTCGTCGACACCTACCGGGGATTTGGTCACGGGTTCGGGATGACTGAAGGGTCTTCTGGTGGGAACCCGAGTGCGGGGGGCGGCTGATGAGGGGGGTGGATGCTCGGGTTTCGCGAACCGGGGTTGCGGGGGACGGTTCGGTGGTGACGTTCGTCGCCGATGGCGGGTTCGCGGACGGTGTTGGTGTAGCGGCTCGCGGCGTTGATGGACAGGCCGAACAGGTCGCAGAGTCGTCGGGTGTCGCCGCCGGTGGCGTAGGCCTCGTGCAGGATGCGGTCCTGTCGGATCGCGTCGATGTTGCCGGGGAGGTCCAGGGTGAGCCGGACCCAGCGCGGCCCGACCGCGTCGGTTCGCGCGGCGGTGCGCGGGTGGATGAACAGGTGGGGGTTAGCGCTGTCGGGCCAGCGGGCGGTCCGGTGGTGCAGGTAGGTGTTGAGCCGCTGTCGGACGGGCGGTGCGAGCAGCACGACGCGTTCGCGTGGACCGCGTCCGATCCGCAGGTGTCGGTCGCGGATGTCGTCGAGCTGCAGGCGTCGGATGTCGCCGCTGGGAAGGGCGTGGTAGGCAGCGAGGGCGGCGACGAGCGCGCGGGCGGGGCTTGGGGAGTCCAACGCGTCGCGCAGCGCAGTCAGCTCGATGGGCATCGGCGGGTTGACCGTCGGGTGTGGGGTGTCGATCCCGAAGCAGGGGTTGAGGAAGATGAGCTTGCGGGCCTTGAGGATGCGGAACAGGGAACGGGCGGACTGGCCGAACAGGGACCGGCTCGCGCCGGGGGCGGGCAGGACCGCGACGAGGTCGTCGGTGGTGATCTCGCGCAGGGATGTCCGGCCGTTGTGGGCCCAGATGTTGAGGGCGGGCAGCAGCTGGACCAGGTAGATCCTGGTGGTGGTCGCTGTGCGTGGCCGGCGTCGGGGTGCGGTGGTGCTGCCGTCGAGCATGATGTCGAGCCAGGTGCGCAGCTCGTCGGTCATCGCGGGCGGCAGTCGGGCGGTCTGCTGATCGAACCAGCTGCGGATCGGTGGGACACGGTCGTCGTCGAGCATGTCGACGGTGGCGAGGATCTCAAGCACCGGACGGATGGTCACGAAGGCCTGCGAGAGCACCGCGGCCTCGGAGATGCGGATGCGCGCGCCGGGCGTGTCTTGCATGCCGAGCAGCAGCCGGATCCCGGCCCGGGCCTTGTCGCCCTGCTGATGGGTCCAGCCATGGTCGGCGGCGTGGTCGAGAGCGACCTGGTGGAGGGCGGCCGCGAGCTCGCCGTCTCTGGGTGGCGGGATGCCGGCACGGCCACGGGTGAGGTCCCACGCGACGTCGACCAGGACCAGCTGCTCGTGGGTGACGGGCCTGCCCACGGGCCAGGGTGGCGGCGCCGCCGGGATGAGGTTCCCCCTCCGCGTCCGGGTGGCGGCCTTGTGCAGGTTCGCGAGGAACAGCTGGGTGCCGTGACTGTTCGCGGCGGCCAGGTTGAGCGTGCCCTTGGCAGGGCGCAGCCGCCGTGCTTGGACCCGGCACAGGCGGCAGACTCCGCCACGGGTGCTGATCGTGAGCGTGCGTCTACAGGACTGGCAGTCGCCGAGGTCGTAGCCGGCGCGCCAGGTCACGCACGGGCGACACAGCCACCGGGTGGCCTTGGTCACACCCCAGGCGTGGCAGTCCAGACAGGCCCCGACGCGGGCCGGGGCGGACCCGTGGCAGCTGTGGCACAGGCCCGAGGCGTAGTAGTCGTCGTCGGCCCCGCACCGCCGGCAGGGCGGTGGGGTCTGTGGGCCGCCGGGCATGCAGGCGTGGCAGAAGCGGCTGTTGCGCTCGGCGCGGGGACGGACGGTGCAGCGTTCACAGCCGGCCGGGCGGGTCACGCCGGTGGGATCGTGCGGTTGCGTCCGCGTCGCGGGACGACGGTGGGACCCGAGGTGGCCGCCTGCTGCTGGTCGGGGGCGGTGCGGGCGGCGACGTTCTCGGGCTCGCAGATCAGCAGATCGTCAGGGGTGCAGTCCAGGACCACACAGATCACGTCGAGGTCCTCGAGCCGGATCATGGTGGGCGTCCCGGTCCACAGCGCCGACATCTTCCCGGCAGAGATGGTCAGGCCGGCCTCCGCCAGCAGCCGACGTAGCTCGGTGGACTTCCAGATCCCACGTTCGGCTGCGGTCAGCCGCAGGTTCCAACGCATCGGGTCACCTTTCTGGTTCGAGCCGGGCCGTGACCCGGACGTTGGCGGTCGTCCACGCCTGCTCGATGTGATCAGCATGGACGTGGATGTATCGGGTGGTCGTGGACAGCCAGTCGTGGCCCAGCAGCTCCTGGATCGCCTTGAGGTCCATGCCCCGGGCGTACAGCGACGACGCGCAGAAGTGGCGCAGGCCGTGCGGGGTGACCTTGTCGTTCCAGGCCGGCAGCCAGGTCGCGACCGCTGCGGCGAACCCGGAACGCAGCGCGTTGCTACCGGCACGCAGGCACGCCCCGCTGTCTGCATCCCGTCGTTCGCTGGGCAGCATCGGCCCGTCGGGATCATCACCGTTGTCGGCGTACTGATGCCGCACGTCGGTCAGCCACCACTCAAGGAGCCGGTCGACGTCGTTGATCCCCGGCACGAGGCGGACCTTGGGGCCGCGTCCCTGGCTGCCCTTCCCGAACCGGACGTGCAGCTTGCCGTGAGCGCCCAGGTCCGGACGCCAGTCACGAACGTCGAGCATGACCGATTCGTTGATCCGCAACCCGGCACGCCGCCACAGCGACGCGGCCAGGTAGTCGCGGGCCGCCGGCAGATACTTGCGCGCGCCTGGCAGCGCCTCGCGCCACGCGGTGAACAGCGCCTCGACCTCGTCCTCAGCGGGCGGGATCCGTGTCGGGGCGCAGTAGTCGGACTTCGCTGGCCGGTTGAACTCGTCGATCGGCTGGGCAACCACCACGCCGGTCAACGCGTGGATGTCACCCTGATAGCGGGTGATCACGAAGTCGAAGAACCGCGCCAGCGACCACGCCTTGGTCTGCACCGTCGACTTGGCCTGTCGGCGCTGCCGGAGCAACGCCAGGAACCGGTCGGCGTCCTCGGGGGCCACGGTCCACACGTAGCCGTCGTGGAACCGGATCAACTCGAAGATCGCTGCCCGATCCCCAGCGACATGCCCATCAGTCAGCCCCGCCCCGGCCAGCGCCAGGCAGTACTGGTCGACCAGCTCCTGCTCGAAGTCGTCCAACTCGTCAGGCGACCGCAGGCTCCGCGCCGTGCCCAAGGACCGGACCACCGCCAGCGACACACCCGACTCGGTTCCCTCAAGGCGACTGACTGTCGCAAGAACCGAACATCTATCACAAAGACTGACACTTCCTCGCTTCTCGGTCCCGCGGGACAGGAGCCCGCATGACGCCATCCATCCCCCTACACAGCCCATCGTCCACTGCAACGCCCACCCTGCGAACCCGGCGCACTTCCCACAGGCGGCTGATGCGGCGGTTCCGAGGCGAGGACGGGACGATCTCGGCGTTCGTGGCCGTGCTGACCGTCGCACTGCTCGCGGTCGCCGGGCTCGCCTACGACGGCGGGCAGATCATCCGTGCCACCGCCGAGGCCCGCGACCTCGCCGGTGCGGCCGCCCGCGCCGGCGCACAACAACTCGCCATCGACCAGGTCCACGACGGCCGGGCCTGGCTCGATACGGCCGCCGCCGAGCAGGCAGCCACCGACCTGCTGACCGCCACCGGCACGACCGGTGACGTGCAGGTCACCGACACCGACGTGGCCGTCACCGTCACCGTGACCCAGCCGATGCGGCTCCTGCCGCTCCCAGACCGGCAGGTCACGGTCACCGCCATCTCCTCCACCCCCTCCGACGTGCTCGAGGGATACCCATGACCCGATGGCTCACCCGCCTGGTGACCGGTCTCACCGGCGCCCTGCTCACCGTGGGCCTGCTGGTCGGCCCTCCCTGGCTGCTCACCACCTTCGTCGGTCCGCCCATCCCATCCT
>PWEU01000112.1 GCA_003554005.1 Nitriliruptoraceae bacterium | reverse complement strand
GAGGAGCTCGACGAGGACGCGCTGGAGCGGATCGTGGACGGGCTCGCCCGGGTCCTGGCCCGGTGGTCGTGGCGGGCCCGTCCCCGGGCGATCGTGACCATGCCCTCCCGCACCTACGGCAGGGTGATCCGGGTCGTGGCCGACCGGCTGGGCGAGCTCGGTCACCTACCGGTCCACCACGACGTGCTGGCGGCCCGGCCGTCTCCGGCCCAGTCCGACCGGGGGAACTCGGCTCACCAGGCCGCGGGGGCTCTGGGGGCGTTGGAGCTGGTCGGTGACCCGCCCGGTGGACCCATCCTCCTGGTCGACGCGTTGCGACGGTCGGGCTGGACGTTGACCGTCGCCGGGGTGTTGCTGGCCGAGGCCGGCTCCGATGAGGTGCTTCCCCTGGTGCTCCACGCGACCACCGCTGGCTGAGCCACGACGAGGGCGACCGGCTGGACGCGGTGGCCGGGTGTCTGCCTACCCTGGTCGCCGACCAGCCGCTCGCGATGGGGCGCCACGCACCATGTCCTCACGGAAGCTCACCCTGGACCTGCACCCGGTGTTCAACCGGGGTGGGGCCATCGACCAGGCACTGCGCGACGCGATGGACGAGGCCGAGGCCCGCAAGGTCAAGCAGCTGGAGATCATCACCGGAAAGGGCAGCGGCGCGCTGCGCAAGCGGGTGCTGCGGTTCCTCGACAGCAAGGAGATGCGGGGTCGTTACCACCGCATCGACAAGGACCCCGGCAACCACGGTCGGGTGTTCGTGCACTTCCGGTTCCCGCGGGGCCAGTGACGGTCCGGCGCCAGCCGGGTCGTCAGGCGGACAGCTCGCGGACCAGCGCCGCGAGCATCGCGTCGCAGGCATCGAGCTGCTCGGCGGCGATCCACTCGTCGGGCTGGTGGGCCTGCTCGATCGACCCCGGGCCGCACACCACCGTCGACAGCCCGGCAGCCTGGAAGTGGCCCCCGTCGGTCCCGAAGGGCACCGAGCCGGCGGGTCCGCTCGCGCCGGTCAGGCGCCGGACCAGCGCCTCCGCGACCCCGCCGGGTTCGGGTGCCAGGCCCCGGGCGATGGCGTCGTGGCGGAAGGTGATCTCGCCCTCGCCGGTGGTCGCCCGGAGCTCGGGGAGGACCACCTCGGCGGCGTGACGCTCGACCTCGGCGACCAGGGCGTCGGAGTCGTCCGCCGGGACGGGGCGGTACTCCCAGGTCAGCTCGGCGCGGCGCGGGATGATGTTGATGGCCTGCCCGGCGGGCAGGGTCGCGAGGTTGAAGGTCGTGTAGGGCGGGTCGAAGTCGGGTGCGTCCGCGGCATCGCGGTGGCGAGCGGCGAGGTCGGCGATGAAGGTCGCGATGCGGGCCGCGGCCGTCAGCGCGTTGGCGGCGCGCTCGGGCTGGCTCGAGTGACCGTCGCGGCCCTCCACGATCGTGGTGAAGGACCGCACCCCTTTGTGGGCGGTGACCGGCTGCAGCAGGGTCGGCTCGCCCACGATCACCGCCTCGGGGCGGGGCTGGCTGCTCAACAGCAGCTCCACGGCGCTGGGGGCACCGACGGTGCCGATCTCCTCGTCGTAGGTCAGGACCAACAGGACCGGCCGGGTGAGCGGGGCGGCGGCCAGGGCGGGCAGCTGCGCCAGCACGCTGGCGATGAAGCCCTTCATGTCCGTCGCGCCCCGACCATGGAGCCGGTCCCCACGGGCCGTGAGGGGGAAGGGATCGCTGCTCCAGGGCTGGCCCTCGACGGGCACGCAGTCGGTGTGGGCCGCGAGCACGATGCCACCCTCGACGGCCGGCCCGATGCGGGCCACGAGGTTCGCTTTCGTGCCCGTGGCGTCCGGTCCGCGGGTGGAAGGGATGCCGCGATGGTCGAGCAGGTCCTCGACGTAGGCGAGCAGGGGGAGGTTGGTCGTGCGGCTCGTGGAGTCGATGGCGACCAGGTCGGCGAGGTGGCGACGGCTGTCGGTCACGACGGCTCCCGGCCCGGGCCCGGGCCCGCGGCGCGCCCGAGGTCGGCGGCGTCGCGGTACAGCTCGGCCAGCGCGAGATACCCGGCCACGTTGCGGCGGGGGACCGGTGGCAGCTCCGCCTCCCGGACCTTGGCGGGGACCCCGAGTGCCAGGGTGCCGGCGGGGATCTCTTGGCCTTCCCGGACCACGGCCCCGGCGCCGACCACCGCGCCGGCGCCGACATGGGCTCGGTTGAGGATGATGGCACCCATCCCGATCAGGGCATCGTCGTCGATCGTGCAGCCGTGGAGGATCGCCCGGTGGCCGACGGTGACCCGGTCCCCGATGGTGGCCGGGATGCCCTCGTCGGTGTGGATCACGGTGAGGTCCTGCAGGTTGGTGTCGCGCCCGACGGAGATGGTGCTGCGCTCCGAGCGGAGCACGCAGCCGAACCAGACCGACACCCCCGCTGCCAACCTCACCTGGCCGGCCACGGTCGCGCCGTCGGCCACGAAGGCCTCCGGGTGGATGTCGGGCGTGAACCCGTCGACGGTCAGGATGCGTGCCACGGATGGGCTCCTCGGCGGGGTGGTGGGGGCGGCGGGTTCGTGGGTCGGTGCGCTGAGTCTGCCAGTCCGCTGGGCCGCGCGGGTGACGAGAGGCCGCTCGCGCCCGCTCCGGTGGTGTGCGAGGCTCGAGGTCGATCGCCGCCACCGCCGAGGAGGTCTTCGTGAGCGACGCTGCTGCGACCATCGCGAGGCTGCTGCGCCGGGCCGACGAGGTCCGCAAGGCCGCGCCGGCGCGCACCGATCCGACCCGCGTGCGCGACCAGTTGGCGGGGACCCTCACCGATGCCCGTCGCTACCTCGACGAGGTCGAGGACGAGGACCTGAGGCTCGAACTCGCCGGGGCCATCGCACGCCGGGTCGCGGACCTCGATGCCGTCGAGGTCGCGACGATGCTCGGTCCGAGCCCCGAGGTCGGTGTCGCGCCCACCACCGTCGACGACCCCACCCGCATCCCCCCCGGCCAGCACCTCACGGCCGGCTTCCCCGTCCTGCACGTCGAGCGGGCGCCCGCGTGGACCCCGGAGCAGGTCCGCGTGGTCGTCACGGGGCTGGTCGAGCGGCGCACGGTCCTGGGTCTCGCCGACCTCCAGGCGATCGGCGAGGTGACCGTGACCCGCGACTTCCACTGCGTGACCACCTGGTCGCGGCTGGACAACACCTGGACCGGGGTGCGGGTACGGGACGTGCTCGCCGTGGCAGGGATCCACGATACGGCCACCCACGGGCTCGTCGCCGGTCCCCCGGCGTACACGACCAACCTGCCGCTGGAGGAGTTGACCGCCGACGACGTCCTGCTGGCCTGGGCCCACGACGGCGTCCCCCTCGCGCGGGAGCACGGGGGACCGCTACGGCTGGTGGTGCCCCGTCTGTACGGCTGGAAGTCGGTGAAGTGGGTCACGGAGCTGCGGTTGCTGGACCGCGACGTGCGGGGCTACTGGGAGGAGCGTGGCTACCACGATCTCGGTGACCCGTGGCGTGAGCAGCGCTTCCGCGGGGACTGACCGCCGCCGCGCCGCGGTGCCCGCGCGTTGGCTCAGGCGGCCGCGCGCCGGCTCAGGGGGCCTCGCGGAGCGCCGCCAACGCGACCTCGAGAGCCGGACGACCGCGCGAGCTGGTGCGGGTCAGCGCCACGACCGCCCGGACGGCCGGCACCCGGAGCTCGCGCTGGACCACCCGGTCCCGCAGAGCGGCGGTGACCACCAGCCGGGGCAGGATGGCGATCCCCACGCCTTCGGCCACCAGGGCGGCGATCGTCGCGAGCCCCTCGAACTCCCAGCGGGCCTCGGGGGTCACCTGTGCCTCGGTCAGGACCCGGTCGAAAGCGGTCCGCGACGGCTCCCCGACCGGGGCGCAGATCCAGGGCCCAGCGGCCAGCGAGGCCAGCGCGATCGGGCCCGGGCCGGCCGCGGCCGGGTGGTCACGCGGCAGGACCACTACCAGCGGGTCGTGCAGGAGCACCTCGGCGTCCAACCGATCGTGGGTGGTCGGCGGGGCCGGTGCGTGGTCGTCGACGACGGCGATGTCCACGTCCCGGCTGCGCAGCCGGCTCAGGGCCTCGGAGGGAGCCGCCTGCCGGACCACCACCTCGAGGTCGCGCTCGCGCT
>PWEU01000397.1 GCA_003554005.1 Nitriliruptoraceae bacterium | reverse complement strand
GCCTCGGACTCGAGCTCGTCGTCCTCCACCTCGATGGGCTGGATCTCGTCACCATCGTCACCGGGGGCCCCTGAGCATCCCAGCGCGACGATCGCGGCGAAAGCCAAGCCCGACGACGCCAACACCAGCCGACAGCGCATCAGGACCCCCGAAGGTCGATACTCAACGGACGAACTGTAGCGAAGTGCACCGAGGTGTCATCCGCTTCCGCACAGGTGTGTCCACTCCGCGCACCTGGCGGCCTGGCCACACCAACGGTGCCGGCCACACCGCCGAGCGGTCGGGCAGCGACCCGGAGGCCGGGGGCACCACTGCGACATCACACCCCGGCAGGGCTAGGCTCCGACCGTCCACGTCACGGAGGTAGGTCGATCGCGACCACAGTCGGAGTGGTGTTCGGTGGGCCATCCGCGGAACACGACGTCAGCGTCATCACGGGCCTCCAGGCCACCCATTCTCTCGCCGAGCGCGGGCAGGATGTGGTCGCGCTCTACTGGTCCAAGATCGGTGAGTGGTGGCAGGTCGACCCGTCGGCTGAGACTGCCGCCTTCGCCGATGGGGTCCCGGATGGGGCTGAGCAGTTGCGCTTCGCGTTGGGCGTCGACGCCGGCTTCGCACGGAAGCGGTCCGGCCTGCGGAAGGCGACCCTCGACCTCGACGTGATCGTCAATGCGTGCCACGGAGGCGCCGGCGAGGACGGCACGCTCCAAGCCCTACTCGATCTCGCGGGCATCCCCTATACCGGGCCGACACGTTCCAGCGCGTCGCTGGCGATGGACAAGTTGGCGTTCGCATCGCTCCTCGAGAGCCGGAACCTGCGCCGGCTGCCCCGGATCAGCTACGCCGACGCCGGGGACCGCTCGCCCGACTTCCCGGCCCCCTTCATCGTCAAACCTCGCTACGGCGGGTCCTCGATCGGGACTCAGGTCGTGGAGGACGAAGCGGCCCTCGCCGCACTGATCGAGCATGGCGCCCACATGCGCGACGGCGCCGTGGTCGAACCCTTCCTCCCGGACTCGATCGACCTCAACGTGGGCCTGCGTCGTTTCCCGGAACTGCAGGTCTCCGCGATCGAGCGGCCACTGCGCAACGCCGAGCTGTCCCCGATCCTCGGCTACGCCGACAAGTACACCTCGAGCGAAGGGATGGCGGGCGCCCCGCGCGAGCTGCCCGCCGATCTCCCAGACCAGCTCGCCGACGAGCTCCGGACCTCGGCCCTGGTCGTGGGAGCCCAGCTCCCGGTGCGTGGAGTCGCCCGCCTCGACTTCCTGCTCGACGGTTCGGACCTCTACGTCAACGAGCTCAACACGATCCCTGGCTCCTTCGCCAAGTACCTGTGGATCGAACCGAACCTCTCCTTCGAGCAACTCCTGCAGGACATGATCGCTGAAGCCAAGGCCCGCCCCACCTACCGGCCCGTCACCGAGGGTGCTGATGGCTCGATCCTCCGCGACGCCGGATCGATCGCTGCCAAGCTCCACTGAAGGTCGAGCCCCGTCCGAAGGGGGAACCATGATCGAGCAGCGTGTCGCCGTGCTCGCCGGCGGTTTCTCCCTCGAGCGTGAGGCGAGCCTTCGCTCAGGAGAACACGTGCTGGGTGTCCTGCGCGAGAGCGGGGTGACGGCGGACCTCCTGGAACCTGGACCAGCGGTGCTCGATCGCGTCCGTGACTACGACGTCGCGTTCCTCGCGATCCACGGCCGCATCGGCGAGGACGGGACGATCCAGTCCATGCTCGAGCTGATCGGCGTGCCCTACACCGGCTCGACCGCGCCGTTCTCCGCGCTGGCGTGGGACAAGCCGATCGCCAAGGGCGTGCTGCAGAAGGCCGGCCTGCCGACACCGCGCTTCACGTTGTTCTCCTCGGCCGGGCTGAGGGAGCTCGGTGCCGCCCACTGGATCCGGGACGCGGGCGAGCTCACCAGCTATCCGGTCATCGTCAAGCCGGCGGCCTGCGGATCCGCCCTGGGGGTCACCAGGGTTCAGACGCCCGATGAACTCCCACGGGCGCTCATGCACGCCATGGCCTACTCCGAGTTCGTCCTGATCGAGGAGTGCATCCAGGGTACGGAGATCGCCGTCTCGATCCTGGACGGGGAGCCCCTGCCGACCACGGAGATCGAGCCCCAGATCGGTAAGTACGACTACTCCGCGCGCTACACCGCCGGAGCGACGCGGTTCTACATCCCCGCCCGTCTGGACGATGCGGTCCTCGAGTCAGCCACCGAGGTGGCGCTGCAGGCCTGGGATGCCCTCGGCGCCCGGCACCTTGCGCGCGTGGACATGATCGTCGACCACGACGGGATACCGTGGATCCTCGAACTCTCACCCTGTCCGGGCCTGATCAGCACCTCGGTGTTCCCGATGGCGGCCGACGCCTCCGGCCTAGGGTTCCCCCTGGCGGTCGAACGCCTGGTGGCGGCCGCGGTTCGGGACGCATGAGCCACCGCCGCTCGGCACCCCGGTCGCTGCGCTCCAGGTGACGCTACGGCGAGGTGGCCCGGGCGCGACCGAGCTGGTGTGAACGCCGCAACGGTGTCAGGAGACGCGCGCAGCATGTTGAAGACCTTCGGCACGCCGCCGCTGTTCATGGAGGCCACCGGCCAGTGGCCCCCCGAGGTGGTCGGCCTCCACGGGTGGGCTCGCGATCGCAACGACTTCCGCGCCGCCTTCCAGGGCCTGTCGGCTGCCGCGATCGACCTCCCCGGCTTCGGGATGACCCCGGCTCCAGAGGAACCGTGGGACACACGGCGCTACGGGCAGCAGGTCGCCTCGTTCCTGCATGACGGGGGCCAGCCGGTCGTCCTGGTGGGTCACTCTTTCGGAGGCCGCGTGGCCGTGCGGATCGCCCGCGACGAGCCGCAACTGGTCCGTGGCCTGGTGCTGTCCGGTGCTCCGATCATGCGGATCGACCGACCCACGCGCAGGCCCGCCGCCGCCTACCGGCTCATCCGGCGTGCCAACCAGCTCGGACTGCTCAGCGATGCCAGGCTCGAGCAGGCGCGCCAGCGCTACGGCTCCGCCGACTACGCAGCCGCGCAGGGGGTGATACGGGAGATCCTGGTCGGGGTGCTGCAAGAGGAGTACGTGGAGGACCTCCGCCTCATCGACCACCCGGTCACACTCCTGTGGGGGGAGGGTGACCGCGACGTTCCCGTCGAGGTGGCACGCGCCGCTCACAGGGAACTCCCCCACAGCGAGGTCATCACGGTGCCCGGCACCGGCCACGGCCTGGTGTGGGACCGACCCGACGCGCTGCGTAGCGCCATCGACGGGATGTTGGCGAGATGACGGACACGATCCTGGTCGGCAGCTACCTCGCGGCGGTGGCCGTCGCATCCCTGCGATGGTTCCGGGTGGCGCAGCGTGAGCACTACGCGCCCGGCCGCACGGTGCTGTTCGCCGCCCGCTGGTGGTGGTCCAGCCCGCTCAACCGTGGGCTGGCGGTGCTCGCTGCGGTCGCCGCCGTCGCGGCCATCGTCCTCCGAGCCGAGGTGGCGCTCCTCCTCGCCGTCGTGACCTTCCTGGCCACCCTGGTCGGACCGATCGGGCTCCCGCTGCGAGGCGGGACAGCCGACCTGCGCTGGACCCGTCGACTGAAGGTGGTCGCGGTGCTGGTGGGCGTGCTGGTCGTGGCGCTGGTCGCGGTGGCGGCCATCACGACCGTCTGGGTGCTCCCGCTCTTCGCGGTGCTGCATCCACTCGTGGTCGACCTCGCGCTCCTCCTCGATGTGCCGGTGGAGCGGGCTATCGCGGCGCGCTACGTCAAGGAGGCCACCACCCGGCTGCGGCGGGTCTCCCCCACGGTCATCGGGATCACGGGCTCCTATGGCAAGACCACGGTGAAGAACTACACCGCGCACCTGCTGGGTCGCTCGCGCAAGACCCTCGCCAGCCGCAAGAGCTTCAACAACCTCCTCGGGCTCACGCTGAGCGTGAACAGCGACCTCGAGCCGGGGACGGAGTTCTTCGTCGCGGAGATGGGCACCTACGGGCCCGGCGAGATCGCCAAGCTGTGCGACTGGCTCGAGCCGAGCATCTCGGCGATCACCGCGATCGGTCCGATGCACCTCGAGCGGATGGGCTCGCTCGACAACATCGCCAAGGCCAAGAGCGAGATCCTC
>PWEU01000238.1 GCA_003554005.1 Nitriliruptoraceae bacterium | reverse complement strand
TGGTCTCCCCGCAGGTCGAGGACGGTGAGACGGGACACGGTGCACCTCCAGGTCGTGGGTCGAGGGTACCGGCGGGGACTCCGTCCTCACCGACCGGATGGGCTTCGGTGCCGCCCCCTCCACATGAGTCGACACCTCGGTGTCGGCTGAGCTCGATATCGGACACGGACGGGAACCGGCGACCCTGCCCACACCGCGCGGCCTCCCCGCCGATGGCGGTCGGTCGGTCGGTTGGTCGGTCGGTGCGGGGTGGGATACCGGCCAGCGGCGACCGCTCCGCCTCCCCGCCGATGCCAGGTGGTCGGTCGGTTGGTCGGTCGGTGCGGGGTGGGATACCGGCCAGCGGCGGCCGCTCCGCCTCCCCGCCGATGGCGGTCGGTCGGTCGGTTGGTCGGTCGGTGCGGGGTGGGATACCGGTCAGCGGCGGCCGCTCCGCCTCCCCGCCGATGCCAGGTGGCCGGTGCGGGGTGGGATACCGGCCAGCGGCGACCGGGATCCCACCCCGGAGCATGGCTGGTGGACGGGAGCCCGCCGCGCACCGGGTCAGCCGATGCCCGTGTGTCCCGGCCCGCGCTCCCCGGTCCCGCCCGCTCGGGCCGCTTCGCGGTGGCGCTGCGCTGCCTCCAGCCGGACGTCAGGCGATCGAGGCGGCGATGGCCTCGGCGGCGCCGAGTGGATCCTCGGCACGGGTGATGGGCCGTCCGATCACCAGCAGGTCGGCACCGTCGGCGACGGCCTCGGCCGGGGTCGCCGCCCGCGCGTGATCGTCGGTGCCTGCGCCGGCTGGCCGGACACCGGGCGTCACCAGCCGCACGGCCGGCCCGACCGCTTCCCGGACCGCCGGGAGGTCCCGGGGCGCGCACACCAACCCGGGAGCACCCGCACCGCTCGCCAGCCGCGCCAGCCGCGGGACCTGGGACGCCGCCGGTTCGCTGCCCATCGCGGCGAGCTCAGTGTCGGAGGTCGAGGTGAGCACCGTGACCGCGAGCACCTCGCCGTGGCCGCCCAGTCCACGGACCGCGGCCGCCACCATCTCCGCACCACCCCCGGCGTGCACCGTGACCAGCCCGACGCCGAGCTCAGCGATGCGGGCAGCCGCCCGTTCCACCGTGGTGGGGATGTCGTGCAGCTTGACGTCGAGGAACACCGGCCCGTGGGCCCGGATCGCCCGGACCGCCTCGGGCCCATGGGCCGCGAACAGCTCGAGACCGACCTTGAACCAGCCGACCGCGCCGACCAGGCGGCGAGCCAGCGA
The DNA here is from genome assembly GCA_003554005.1 of Nitriliruptoraceae bacterium. Lineage (GTDB taxonomy): Bacteria > Actinomycetota > Nitriliruptoria > Nitriliruptorales > Nitriliruptoraceae > T1Sed10-7. The sequence goes on along the minus strand of PWEU01000238.1, from coordinate 2,869 downwards.
CGCCGCCTCGTCGAGGGTGGGGACGTCGAGGGCGACGATCAGCCGCTCGTTGGGAGACGGGGCGGAGGTCAGCATCGGGGTTCCAGGTCGCGGTAGGGGGGGTCGGTCAGCGGCGCGCGGTCGCACCGATCAGGTCGCTGACCCGGGCGATGCCGCGGTCCGCGCACCACCGCGCCAGACCGTCGACCACCCTGGGGGCGACGAAGGGGGCGACGAAGGTGGCGGTACCGATCGCGACGGCGCTGGCGCCGGCCCGCAGGAACTGCACCACGTCGGTCACCGTGCGCGCGCCCCCGCACCCGAGGATCGGCACCTCGGGCAGGGCACCGTGGACCTGGTGGACGTTGCGGACGGCGACGGGGCGGATCGCCGGCCCCGACAGGCCTCCATAGGTGTTGGCGAGCTCCGGACGGCCGGTGTCGGGATCGATGGCCATGCCGAGCAGGGTGTTGATCAGGGTGAGCCCGTCGGCGCCGGCGCTCACCACTGCTCGGGCGACCGCGACGATGTCGGTGACGTCGGAGGTGAGCTTGGCGAGCACCGGCGTCGTGGCCTCCTCGGCCACCCCGCGGATCACCTCCGCGCTGTCGGGCGGAGAGCAGGCGAAGACCAATCCGCGATCCTCGACGTTGGGACAGGAGAGGTTCACCTCCAGGGCCACGATCGTGTCGCCACCGACCAGGGTGAGCTCACGGGCCACCTCGCGGAACTCCTCGGGCGACTTGCCGGCGATGGAGGCGATGACCCGCGCCCCCCGTTGCTGGAGCCACGGCAGGTCCTTGGCGATCCAGGCCTCGACACCCGGGTTCTGGAGCCCGATCGCGTTCAGCATGCCCGACGGGGTCTCGGCCATCCGCGGCGTGGGGAGGCCCTGGCGGGGCTCCGGGGTGATCGACTTCACGACGACCGCCCCGAGGTCGGCCACGTCGTGGAACCGGTCGATCTCCGCTCCTGAGGCGAAGCAACCCGACGCCGAGGTGATCGGGTTGGGGAGCTCGATGCCGGCCAGACGGACTGACAGGTCGACCTCGGCGGGGTCAAGCGCCGCCGCCGTCGCGGAGGTCATCGCAGCCGGGCCGGCGCCCGCGGCGATCATGCGCACCTCGTCGCTCATGGCCTCCCCCTTCGCTGCTCCTCGACCGGTGGCGGCGCCACCTCGTCTTCGGCGTCGGCGTCGAAGACCAGCCGGCCCGAGGCACCCTCGGCCGGACGATCCGGTGGCGGGGCTTCCACCGCGAGGGGAACCGGATCTGCGGGCGGGGCCCCGGCAGCCTCAGCAGCCCCGGCAGCCTCGGCGGCCTCGGCGGCCCCGGCCGTCCCGACAGCTCCCCCGGCGGAGGCGCCGGGAGCGCCTTCCTCGCCGTCGGTGCGTGGCCGAGGACCACCGCCCGCGACCCCCCACTGGTCCCACGCGATCCTCCGACCGTTGAAGACCGGACCGTCGAGGCAGGCACGCTTGTTCCTGACGAACCCGTCACCTCCCACGATCGGCACCACGCAGGTGAAGCACACCCCGATGCCACAGGCCATGCGTTCCTCGACCGCGACCCGCACCGTCAGGCCGAGCTCGGCGGAAAGCTCCGAGACCGCGCGCAGCATCGGGTTCGGCCCACAGGCGTAGACCAACCCCGACCGGCTCGCGCTGGCGACCTGCTCGAACACGTCGGTGACGCGCCCCTTGGTGCCGTAGCTGCCGTCCTCGGTGGTGAAGGTGACGCTGGCCGACACACGCTTGGCCTCGATCGTGCCGAGGATGCGGTCGGCGGTCGCCGCCCCGTTGATCATGTCGACGCGCAGTCCCCGCCGCCGCAGGGAGTCGGCGAGGTAGTAGAGGGGTGCCACGCCGTAGCCACCCCCCACCAGCAGGCAGTTGACCTTGCGCTGGGGCAGGGGGAAAGGTGTGCCGAGTGGACCGACGAGGTCGAGGACGTCGTGGGCCTCGACGGTGGTCAACCACTCGGTGCCAGGACCGTGAGCGTCGAACACCACGTCGACCGTGCCGGCGGAGGCACCTCGGCGGCTCACGTGGGCGATGGAGAAGGGCCGGCGGAGCAGCGTGTGGGGCGTCTCGACGGCCACCTGGACGAACTGGCCCGGCTGCGCCCGCTCGGCGATCTCCCGCGCTGCCACCGACAGCAGCCAGTAGGCGCCCTCCCTCCGGCGTGCGATCACCTCGCAGGTCGCGTGGACCGGACCCTCGTCCCGACCTTCGGTGGTGCCCCCCCGGCGCCGACTCATGCCGCACCACCTTCGCGATCGGCCAGCTGCTCCCTGAGCTCCGCCTGGTACTCCTGCAGCGTGCGGACCCCCAGCGGCCCCCGCTGCAGCGCCTGGATGCCGTGCACCGCGGCCAGGATCCCCGCCAGGGTGGTGATCACCGGGACCCCGTTGGTGACCGCGGCCTGGCGGATCTCGTAGCCGTCGCCCCGGGTCCCGGAGCCGAAGGGGGTGTTGAGCACCAGCTGGACCCGGCCGGTCTCGATGCCGTGGAGGATCTCCGGGTGCCCCTGGGAGACCTTGCCCACCCCCTCGACCTCCACCCCGGCGCGTGACAGGACGTCGGCGGTTCCCTCGGTGGCCACCATGGTGAAGCCGAGGTCGACGAGGCGCATCACCGGGAAGACGATGGCGCGCTTGTCCCGGTTCGACACCGACACGAACACCTGCCCCGAGGTGGGCAGGACCATCGACCCGGTCCCGGCCTGGGACTTGGCGAAGGCCGCACCGAAGTCGCGGTCGATACCCATCACCTCGCCGGTGGAGCGCATCTCCGGACCGAGGATCGCATCCACGCCTGGGAACCGGTCGAAGGGCAGCACGGCCTCCTTCACCGCCACGTGCCCCGGCCGAGGTCCCTGGACGGCGTCCA
>PWEU01000296.1 GCA_003554005.1 Nitriliruptoraceae bacterium | reverse complement strand
GAGGTGTTCGCCGAGGTCCTGCCCGAGGACAAGGACAGCAAGGTCGCCGAGCTGCTGGAGCAGGGTCGCAGCGTGGCGATGGTGGGTGACGGCATCAACGACGCACCGGCGCTGGCCCGTGCCAGCGTCGGGATCGCGATCGGTGCGGGCACGGATGTCGCCATCGAGTCGGCCGGCATCATCCTCGCCTCCGACGACCCTCGGGGAGTCGTGGCCATCCGCCACCTCTCACGGTCGACCTACCGCAAGATGCTCCAGAACCTGGGGTGGGCCGCCGGCTACAACATCGTCGCGCTGCCGCTGGCTGCCGGGATCCTCGCCCCGATCGGTTTCATCCTCCCCGTCGCCGTCGGCGCGATCCTGATGTCCACCTCCACCGTGGTCGTCGCCCTCAACGCCCAACTGCTACGACGCGTCGAGCTGACTGCGGCGCGGTCCGGCTGACCCGAACGAGGTGATCACGCCGGCTCGGCCCTGCGGGTCAACCCTGGGTGGGACTCTCCGGCGGCCAGCACACCGATGCGAGTGAGTTGCGGTGGAACACGAGATCGGTGACGACGCGTCCGTCACGCAGATGCTCGGTCACCAGCCGTTCCACGCGGCTGGGCTTCAACCCGGCGTACCAGGTGCCCTCCGGGTAGACCACCGCGATCGTGCCCTTGGTGCAGATGTCGAGGCAGTCGACCTTGGCGATCGACACCGTGCTGCGCAGGCCGTGGGCGGCGATCGCCTTGCGTAGCGCCTTGGCGACCCCCGAGCCGCCACAGTCGTCATCGACGCAGACGAGCACGTGACGCTCCATGGTGTCGACGCGTGCCTTGCGGGCGCGCTTTTGGAGTTTCTCGCTCATCGTGGCGTCTCGCTGCTCGAGCCCGACCTCCAGCGGTCGGCGCTGGGGATGCAGGCATGTGGTCGCTGGTAGCGCGACATCAGTGTGCCGACTCATCTCGCATCGGCGAGCCGACGGTGCCACAGGTCCTCGCCGGCCCCGACGGCGAGGGAGACAGCGGCCGGAGCGGCCGGTGTCGAGCAGGTCGAAGCGAAGGCTGCTCCCCCGCAGGTTGCGGCAGTTGCCCCGGCGGACGGCCTGTCATCGACACCCGCAGGTGCCAACTATTAGTGAGACTCAGTTCTTGTGTAGAGTGTTCGGGGGAGTTGGAAGCGTTCAGGGACCACGGATGTGATTGGGTGTCGGGATTGCGTGATGACGACTTAGAACACCGGGCGCCATGGCCAAGGCGATGGGAGCGTGCTCCCACCTGCCCACCGACGGCGCTGCGGGTGCCCGCTCGCCCATCGTCGATGAGCGAGGGTCTCGCTCCTGGTCTCGCGGGTGCCGTTGTCCTCGTCCGCCCCTCGGTCGAATGTCGCTGGAGGTAGCACAGATGGCAGATGTCGGATCCTTCGAAGAGATCATCTACGAGAAGCACCATCGTGTCCGAGGCGCCGCCTGGGTCACCATCAACCGTCCACATCGCATGAACTCCACGACCCAGCAGACCTGGGCGGAGATCATCGAGGCGGTCGAGGACGCGGACGCCGACCCGGACATCGGTGTCATCGTCCTGACGGGGGCAGGGGAACGCGCCTTCTGCGCCGGCGGTGATGTCGGTCAGCACCCGGACAAGAAGCAGAAGCCGGGCGAGTTCAAGCACCTCGGCATCCGCCACGGCGGCATCGAGGACACGACCAAGCCGGTCATCGCCCGGGTCTGCGGGTACGCGATCGGTGGTGGCAACCACCTCGCTTACCACTGCGACCTGACGATCGCCTGTGACGACCACGCCATCTTCGGTCAGAACGGCCCCAGGGTCGCGGCCCCGAACGCCGGACACTTCGTGCAGACGGCCGCTTACCCCATCGGTCTGAAGCGCGCCAAAGAGATGTGGATGCTGTGTCACCGCTACTCGGGTGCGGAGGCCGTGGAGTTGGGTCTTGCCAACGTCTCCATCCCGCACGCTGAGCTCGATGACAAGGTCGACGAGTGGTGCCAGGAGTTGATCGAGCGCTCCCCGACGAGCCTCGCCCTGCTCAAGCGGCTGTTCCGTGAGGTCTACAGCCACCACCGTGACGTCGACGCCCTCGGTTTCATCAACGAGGTCAACCCGGAGTTCTTCGAGGACGGCGGCGAAGCCAAGGAGGGCAAGGAGTCCTTCCTGGAGAAGCGAGCGCCCGACTTCTCGCCCTTCCGCGGCAACATCAGCGGCTCGCTCCGGAGAGACCGGCTCGCGGACCAGGACGGCTGAGCCCGTCTCGCGACGCGGACAGCACATCAGCACGCTCGACCAACAGACAGACGGAGGATGCAGTGGACCTCGGACTTGCAGGCCAGGTGGTCGTCATCACCGGCGGCGCCAACGGGATCGGCCGCGCGACCGCGCGTGCGTTCGCTCGAGAGGGAGCGAAGATCGTCGTCGCGGACATCAGCGACGGCGCCGACGACAACGTGCCCGCCGCGGCGCAGGAGATCGTGGAGGATGGAGGCGAGGCCATCTTCGTCCATACCGATGTGACGTCGATGTCCGACGTGGAGCGACTGCGTGACGAGACGCTGGAGGCCTTCGGGCGACTGGACGTGCTGGTCAACAACGCGGCGAAACTGCCGACCTCGACGACGGCACCGTTCTTCTGGGACGAGGATCCTGAGGAATGGGACGGTCTGATCGACGTCGCGCTGAAGGGCACGCTGAACTGCAGCAAGGTCATCGGCGACCACCTCCGTCAGCACGGCGGGGGCTCGATCGTGAACCTCTCCTCTGACTCTGCCCGTCGGGGAGAGCAGCGCGAGACGACCTACAGCGCGGTGAAGGCGGCGATCATCGGGTTCACCCAGAGCTCGGCGATCGGTCTCGGTCCGGCCCAGGTCCGGGTCAACTGCGTTTCGCCCGGCCGGACCATCACCGAGCGTCACGATCGCTACCGCGAGGACATCGTCGCGCAGGGCGGCGAGGCTGCAGCCGCGTTCGAGGAACGTGAGAAGCGGGCCCTCAAGCTCTACCCGCTACGCAAGTTCGGTCGCCCGGACGATGTCGCCAACGTCATCGTCGGCATCGCGTCACCGGTGATGTCGGGACATGTCACGGGACAGGTCCTCAGTGTCAACGGCGGCTACCACGTCGGCTAGCGGGGTCGGTGAGCGAACAGGAGACGGCCAGATGAGCTACGAGACCTTGATCTTCGAGAAGGACCGCGGTGTCGCCCACATCGTGTTGAACCGTCCCGACCGACTGAACGCGATGAGCCTCCAGATGCAGAACGAGCTGTGGGACGCCGTCCACGCTGCAGAGGAGGACGACGAGGCGCACGTCATCGTCTTCAGCGGTGCGCCACGTCCTGATGGGCGGGGCAACTTCTCCGCCGGGGTGGATCTGAAGGAGAAGGCGGTCATGGTCGACCCGGCGACCACGCGCGAGGGGCTCGCCGAGTACGTCCGCTCGATCATGATGCCCGAGCTGATCTTCAAGCCCCCCCTGCTCGCGCTGTGCAGCCGGCTCGAGACCATGCAGACGCCGTCGATCGCGGCCATCGACGGCGTGTGCACCGCAGGTGGCCTGGAGCTCGCGCTGGCGTGCGACATCCGCTACGCCGCCGAGAGCGCTCACATCACCGACCTGCACATCAAGAACCTCGGCCACATCGGTGGAGGTGGGGTCTCGGTCCGCCTGGCACGGACGGTCGGGCCTGCCTGGGCCAAGCAGATCATGTTCACGGGTGTGCCCGTCGAACCGCGGAAGGCTGAGCAGATCGGGCTGGTGAACGAGGTCTTCACGGCCGAGGAGCTGCTGCCGTCGGTCCTCGAACGTGCCCGGGTCATGGCCGAGCACCGACCCGAGGCACTCGCCATGGCCAAGGGCGTGATGTACGCGACGGCGGAGATGTCGCTGGAGGCCGCCGTGCGGTACTCGGTGGTCGGCCGCGCGGCGCTGCTCGACCGCACGAGCTGATCATCGGCAGCCCCCGTCGCTGCGGCCCAGCGGACCCGAGGTCGGGTTCCACCATCCGTCCAGATGCTGTCGTCGGACCGAGCGGTCTTCAGGGCCGGACGTGAACACCGCGAGGAGTCACCGCATGTCAGATGACCGGCACAGCTGGTCGGAACCAGGCGTCGAGCAGGTCGCCCCGGACGTTTCCCG
>PWEU01000201.1 GCA_003554005.1 Nitriliruptoraceae bacterium | reverse complement strand
TGCGCGGCGGCTGCGACGACCTCGGCGGCACGCTGATGGAGGAGACGATCTCGCGGATGGCGGGCAGCAGCCACGGGGTCCGCAAGAGCGTGGAGGAGCTCGAGTCGGCCGCACACCAGGCGGGCCGGCCGGTCCGGCAGCGCACCACCCTGTACGGCGAGGTGGGCGCACTCCGCTGATCCGGGCTGGTCGCCAGGTCGGCCGTCGTCGGTGGGTCGGCCCCGGTGTGCGTTCGCTGCACGGTGCAGCTGTCCAGGTTCTTCGGTTCCGGTTGTCCAGCTTCCGCGGTCCTCTGTCGCCTGGCGGCAGGGTCGGAAGCCGCCGGGTCTGGCTCACGATCGCGGTCCAAGGGCCCGCAGGCCCCAGGAACGGCGTTCCTGGCCGGTGAGGGGTCCTGTACGGAGCGGCGCCCTGCTGGCGAGCCTCGGCCAGGATCTCGACGTACCTGGACAGAAACCTAGACAGCCAGCTTGACAGAACCTGTACAGCTCGGCAGTATCGTTCCTCAGACATCAACGAGTTCGGAGCGAACGTGGCAGTTGCAGCGATCTCCATGACACCGACGACCTCCACCGCGCGGACCCGCAACGACGCCGCCAGCGAGGAGCTGCTGGTCGCGGTCGCGGAGGGTGACCAACTCGCCTTCGCGGCCCTGTACGACCGGGTCACGCCCCAGGTGCTCGGGGTGGCGCTCAGGGTCCTGCGTGACCGGGCGCTCGCCGAGGAGGTCGCTCAGGAGGTGATGGTCGAGGTGTGGCGCAAGGCCGCCCGCTTCGACCCGGACCGGGGAACCGCATCGGGATGGATCACGACCCTCGCCCATCGTCGGGCCGTCGACCGCGTCCGCAGCGAGCAGGCATCCCGCGACCGCGACGACCGCGTCTCCCGCCGCGACGAGCCCCGCGCCTTCGACGCGGTGGCTGACGAGGTGCAGGTCAACCTCGACCACTGGCAGGTGCGGCGGGCGCTGTCCACGCTGACCGACCGCCAGCGGGAGGCGATCGAGCTGGCCTACTTCGGTGGGCATACCTACCGCGACGTCGCCCGCGTCCTCGACATCCCCGAAGGCACCGCGAAATCCCGGCTGCGCGACGGCCTGCTGCGGCTGCGCGAGGCCCTCGAGGACCTCGTCTGACCCGAGCCTTCGTCGCCTGCGGGTGATGAGGAACCCACGAGGACCCGTGCTGCGGCGCGGGTCCTTCGACGTGCGCGTCGACCCGCGCGTGGGCTCCCGGAGCGGGTGACCGCCGCCACCACCCATCGTGCTGTCGGGTGTGCGGAGCCACAAGGGGTTGTGGTCGCGGGCTTGACGGGCCGGCGTCGCTCGTGCAGGATGCCACCCGTGTAGTTCCACGTCTGTCAGGAGCGGTAGGTGGGGGTCATCACCGAGCTGAGCACCAAGCTCGCCTTCGACGCGGACGATCGCGCCTGGATGTTGGAGGCCAAGTGCCTCGATGCCGACCCTGAGGCCTTCTTCCCGGAGAAGGGTGGCTCCACCCGGGAAGCCAAGCGCATCTGCGCGACCTGCCCGGTCCGCAGCGAGTGCCTCGACCACGCGTTGGCCAACGACGAGCGCTTCGGCATCTGGGGTGGGCTCTCCGAGCGTGAGCGGCGGCGGGCCAAGCGCCTGACCGCCTGAGCTCCGGTCTGGCGCCGCCGCGGGAGGGCATCGACCTCCGGCCACCGCCGTGCGGTCGACCCGCCGGCGTCGCCCCTGAGGTCGACTGGTAGCCTCCCACCGGCACGCGGGGGGCTGGGTCGACCCACCGCAGCGTCCCGCCCCGGTGGTGCCAGCTACCGCTTGCTACGGCGGAACCGAGGCGACCACTCCTCGACCGTCCGCCACGCTCCGCGGGCGATGTCCCACGCTGCGCCCCCGTGCGGGAGGACCTCCACACCTTGTCGGCATCCACCACCGTTGCGTCGCCTGCCGTGCTGGCGGTACTCGTCGCCCACGATGGCGTGACCTGGCTGCCGCGCACGCTCGATGCGCTGCAGACCCAGACCCACGCCCAGGTCGAGGTCGTGGCCGTCGACAACGCCAGCAGCGACGGGTCGCGCGAGCTGCTCCTAAAACGCCTCGGCGAGGAGCGGGTACTGGTCGCCGACCGCGACCTGGGCTTCGGTGGGGCGGTGTCCATGGCGCTCGACGCCCGCGACGCGGCTGACGCCCCCTACGTGCTGCTGGTCCACGACGACCTGGAGCTGGCTCCCGATGCCGTCGCCGAGCTGGTCGCCGCCATGGAGGCCGATCCCCGGCTGGCCATCGTCGGCCCGAAGCTGCGCGGCTGGGACGCCGAGGACGAGCTGCAGTCCGTGGGCTCGACCATCGACCTCACCGGCCGGGTCGATCCCGGCGTGGACGTGGGCGAGCTCGACCAGGGGCAGCGCGACCAGGAGCGCCGCACCCTCTACGTCTCGACCGCAGGCATGCTGGTGCGGCGGGCCGCGATGGACGACCTCGGCCGCCTGGACCGCCGCTACCACGTCTTCCGCGACGACCTCGATCTGTGCTGGCGTGCCTGGCTGGCGGGCCACGACGTCGAGGTGGTGCCCAGCGCCGTCGGCCGGCACGCGGCCAGCGCCGCCAACTACCTGCGCCTGGGGCAGACGCGGTTCATCGGACCCCGGTACTTCGACGAACGCAACACCCTGGCGAGCCTGATCAAGAACTACGGGTCGCTCAAGCTCCTGCTGGTCCTGCCGCTGTACCTGGTGGTCGGCCTCGCGAAGATCGCCGGCTTCCTGCTGACCCGCCGGTTCTCCGACGCCTGGCAGACGCTCCGGGCCTGGGCCTGGAACCTCGCCCACCTGAGGGAGAGCCGTCGCTACCGCCGTGCGGTCCAGGCCCAACGGGTGCGCTCTGACGCGGAGCTCTCGGAGCTGTTCGGCCGGCTCGGCACCCGACTGCGGGCCTACACCGAGGCCATGGCCACCTGGATCTCCGGCGGCGATCACGATCCGGAGCCGGAGCCGGCCCACGACGACGCCCCGCCGCCCGAGCCCCAGACCGTGAGCCATCGGGTCGTGGCCCTCGTCCGCCGCCGGCCCGTGTTGGTCAGCGCGGCCGGGCTCGTCCTGCTCTTCGTCGTGGGGACGTGGCCGCTGCTGCTGCCCGGGGAGCTACGTGGCGGGCAGCTCGCCCCCTGGCCGGCGTCCCCGGCGGTGTTCCTGACCGACCACCTCGCCGGCTGGCACGAGGCCGCCGCCTTCGGCACCTCCACCGCGCCATCGCCGGCACAGGCGCTGCTCGGCCTGCTCCAGGCCGTCCTCGGTGGCAGCGCCTACCTGGCGCCCCGCGCGCTGCTGCTGCTCCCGCTGGCGGTCGGCTGGCTGCTCGCGCTCAAGGCGGCCCAGACCTACAGCGACCGCCGCCCGCCCCGGATCGTGGCTGCCACCGCGTACGTGCTCTCCCCGCCGGCGCTCGCGGCGCTGGTCACGGGCCGCATCGAGGCGCTGGTCGTGCTGGCCGTGCTCCCGGGTCTGGTCGCCGGCTGGATCACCGCGGCCCGCCGCACCTCGCCGCCCGCCCGGGCGTGGCGGGCGGTGGCGGCCGTCGTGCTGTTCGGTGCGGTGGCGGGCGCCTTCGAGCCGGCGGTCCTGGTCGCCTTGCTCGCGGTCGGTGCGGTGACCATCGGGGTCGCGCTCCTGCGCAGCGAGGACCTGTCCTGGCGCGCTTCGGTCGCCGCCCGGCTGACCGTCGCCGCGCTCGGGCCGGTCCTGCTGCTGGTGCCGTGGTCGCTGGAGCTGTTCGCCGCCGACGGTCCGCTGTTCGCCGGTGCGGGCGTGGCGGAGACCGCCGGTGACGAGCTGTGGGCCTGGCTGCTGCTGTCGCCCTCGCTGACCGGCTTCCCCGGTCTGCTCGCGGGCGTCGGGTTCCTGCTGGCGGGCCTGCTCGGTCTCGCCCTGGGCTGGCGGCGCAGCCCGGCGTTGGTGTCGATCCTGTGGCTCGCCGCGTTGCTCGGTGCCACGGGCGCCTGGTGGGCGGATCGAACGGGCGCCGCGATGTGGGCCGGCACCCCGCTGCTGGTCACCGCCGCCGCCTTCGCCGGCGCCTTCGCCCTGGCCTTCGCCGCCGGTGCGCGGCAGCTGGCGCGCCATGCCTTCGGATGGCGGCAGATCGCCCCCGCCACGACCGCCCTGGCGGTCACGGTGAGCATCGCCAGCGTGGCCTGGGCGCTGGTTCGCGAGCCTTTCGCGGCCTTCGTGACGGGGGAGCCGACCCTGCCGTCCTTCGTGATCGCCGAGGCGGAGACCGAGGGGCCCTTCCGGGTGGTGGTCCTGGCGGCCGATGCGCGCGAGGTGGCGTGGGAGGTCGTCGACGGCCGTGGTCCGACCATGGCCGCCTACGGGCTGCGCCAGCCGTCGGCCACCGAGGACATCGCCCGCGCCGCGATCGCCGATCTGCTGGAGGTGCGCGACCCTGGCGCCGGTGACCGGCTGGGACGGCTCGGCATCCGCTACGTCATCGTCCCCGACGGCGCCGAGGACCCGGAGCTCAGCGCGGCCCTGCTCGCCCAGACCAGCCTCGAGCCCCGTCCGGTCGCGACCGGAGAGCTCCATGCGGTCAGCGGGTGGCTGCCCCACGTGGCGGCGTTGACGGAGGAGCAGCTCGCGGTCCTGGAGCAGCGCGGGGTGTTGCCGCCGGACGTCGAGGTCGAGGCGCTGAGCTCGCTGGGGGGCGGTCGTGCTGCGGGGGTGCTGCCCGAGCCGGGTGCGGTGCTCCTGGCCGAGGCTGCCGACGACGGGTGGGTGCTGGAGGCTGACGGGAGGTCGATCTCCGCTGCCAACGGCACACCGGTGCGGTTCCTCGACGTCCCCGCCGGCGAGGTGGAGATCACCCACACGGGCGAGGGGGCGCGCCGGCTGGCGGTGGGCGTGCAGGTGGTGTTGCTTCTGCTCGTGATCTCGTTGGCGCTACGCCCGCCCGGTTTCGCCCGACGAGCGGTGGGCGCTCCCGCCGTGCGAGGAGGGCAGCGCTGATGAGCCTGCGTCGAGCTGCCGTGCCCACGGGCCTGATGGCCGTGGTCCTGGTCTACGTCCTGGGGATGGACACCCTCGCCGGGCCGATCTCGCGACCTCCGTCGCCACCGGAGGTGAGCGTGGCCGTCGAGCCCCGGGCCGGGACCGTGCTGTGCACCGTCGGTGCCGGCGGGCTCGGTGCCGACCCTGTCGCGCTGCCCGACCCCTCACCCGACCCTGAACCGGACGACGAGGTCGAGGACGAGCCTGATCCCGACGACGAGCCGGAGCCGGACGAGCCCGACGCTGCTGAGGACGAGCCGGACGCCCCTGAGCCCGACGACGAGGTCGAGGACGAGCCGGAGCCGGACGAGCCCGACGCTGCCGACGACGAGCCCGCAGCCGACGACGCCGACGGGGACGCCGGGGTCCCCGTCGCCCCCCTGATCATGGCCCGACCAGGGGGTCCCGGGAGCACGCCGGCCCAGCTCGAGCGCACCGATCTCGTCGAGGGCGAGGTCACGACGGCCGCATGGCCGTCGGTGTTCCCGGGCGGGGACATCCGCGCCCCTGCGGTTGAGGCCGAGGAGCTCGCGGCGACCGCGGTGCGGTGGCGCGATGCGGCGGTCGCCGTGGGTCGGGAGTGGCGGGTGGAGGACGTCGACGGTGTGCCGGACGCCATGCTCGCGGGCGCCTGCGCCACCTCGTCGGCGGGCACGCACCTCGTCCCCGGGTTGTCCACCGCCGGAGGCGACGAGGCGCGCCTGCGGCTGGCCAACCCCCACCGCTCTCCGGCCAGCGCGGCCGTGCGCTTCGCCACCCCGGGTGATCCCGAGGCGCCGCTCGTGCTGCAGAACCTGTCGATCCCGCCCGGCGCGGTCCGGGAGGTGATCGTCAACGACGCCCTGCCCGAGCGTGAGGACCTGGCGGCGGTGGTCGAGGTGACCTCGGGCCGCATCGCGGTCGAAGGCATCCAGTTCGCCCGCGCTGCCATCGGTGGGGTGGACGGCATGTCGCTGCTGTCCGCCACGACCTCGCCAGCGGAGGACTGGACCATCACCTGGCTGGCCGACGACGAGGATGCCGCGCCCTGGTTGTGGGTGCTGAACGCAGGCGACCGCCCCGCCCTGGTGGAGCTCACCCTGCACACCGAGGCCGGCGGCGAGGTGCCCTTCGGTCTGTCGGAGGTCAGCGTTCCGGCGGGGGAGCTCCGTCGGGTGGACATGAGCGGCACCTTCCCCGACGAGGTCGCCGAGGTGGGCGTCACCGCCCGCTCCAACGGTGTGCCCATCGTGGTCTCCGGGGCGGTGACCCGGCAGGCCGACGACAGCGCGCGCACCGGCGTGAGTATCCAGCTCGGAGCGGCCACCGACAGCCGCTGGGTCGTGTCCGGGGTAGGGGGCGAGGACCGGGTCGAGCAGCTGCGGATCGTGAACCCCGAGGGTGAGGCCGCGGTGTTCGACGTGTCCGTGTTCGACGGGGCGCGGATCCGTGAGCCCGAGGCGCTGAGCGACCTCGAGCTCGCGCCCGGGAGCAGCACCACGATCGACCTGGCCGACCATGTCCCGTCGGCCGCTCCGTGGACCGCCTTCGTCGCCGCCCGCGAGGGTGGGGTGGTGGTCGGGCGGCTCGGCACCGACGCCGGCGACGGCCCGCTCCACCTGGTCGCCACCGCCGGCGTCCCGGCTGCCAGCTGGCTGACGTCGGGCACGACCCTGTTGCCCGCCCAGCGACCGGGCCTGGTGACCCAGCTCGGTACCTCGGGGCCGCGAGCCCCGGCCGGTGTCCCCGGAGGCCTGCTGCAACGCGACGTCGAGGGGCCCGCCGAGGACGACGAGGTCGAGGATCTTGAGCCGGGGGGGTAGCGCGGCCGAGGGGTCACGCTCGCGACGGTCCGCGCGGGGGCGACGGCGCCCCCTCAGCTCCAGCCGAGGTCCTCGATGCCGTCGTCGTCGATGCCGAGGTGGTGGGCGAGCTCGTGGACCACGACCTCGCGGACCAGCGCCACCAGCTCCGCTCGGCTGCGGGCCCGGGCCTCCAGGGGGCGTCGGTACAGGATGAGGCGGTCGGTGGACCGGTCAGGTGCGCGCCGTCGCCACCGGGCCGCCTCGGCGGTCTCGTAGCGACCGAGAGGGATCTGGTCGGCCGCACCGGATGGGGCCGTCGGTGGGAGGTCGACGAGGTGGACCTCGACGCGCTGGAGGTGCTCGAGCAGGGGTGCGGGCAGGGACCTGAGCGCGTCACCGACCACCCGGTCGAAGCGCAGGGCGTCCGTGGGCCGGTAGCCCTCGATCGGCCGCCGCCGCGGGTCCGCGGGGCGGCGACGGTGCCGCGCGTGGCGATCGTCCATGGGGCCGAGGGTAGTGGGCGCCCCCTGGGCACCGACCGGCCGGGGGGCAGCCGGGGGAGGTGAATCACAACACTCGGTTAGGTGCCAAACGGTTACCCAAGACGCGGCCTGCGCCGTTGCCCGCGACCGCGTGACGCTCCAGGACGGACCCGCAAGGCCGCGCCCCGCCCTCCGCGGTGGACGCGCGTGCTTGCTGAACCACATGGTTGTCGTTTAGCGTGTGCGCCGTGGACGAAGCTTCCGGAGCGCACGCGTACCGCCCCGCCGATGGTGAGGGCGTCGCCACTGCGCGCGCCGGCACCCACCGCCCTCGCCGCGCCGGCGACGGCACCGTGGTCCGCCTCCCCGGGCGGAGCGAGCGGATCTGTGCCCGGCCGGCCTGTGAGGCGCCGGCCGTCGCGACGCTGAGCTTCAGCTACGCCGAACGTCAGGTGGACCTCGCCCCCCTGGGCGAGCGACGCGAGCCACAGACCTACGATCTGTGCACCGCCCATGCGGCACGCAGTCGGCCACCCCATGGCTGGCAACTGCGTGATCGCCGTCCGGAGGACATCCGTCAGCCGGACGTGCGCCCGTCGGTGCCGGCCGATCTCGGCGGTGATCGCACCGTGGCGGTGCTCGCCGCTGCGCTGCGTGCGGTGCCGGGCGCCGTCTCCGAGGACGCCGCCCCGGCACCCACCGCCGAGATCGTGCCCGACCCCGCGCCCGAGCCGAGCCGCTTCGGGCAGGCCCGGCCGGTGCCGGCGGCCGAACGGCGCCTGCGTCCCTGATCGGCACGCGCCGGTGCGGTCGCCGCCGGCGGCGTGGCTGCGTCCTGTGCCGTCGTCGCTGCCCGTGGTGCGCGGTCGCGCCTCCACCCTGGAGCGTGCGATCTGTGGTTTCTTACGTGCGGTTGAGTTACCCAACCGGCGCCGTCGTCGTCCCTCGGAGGAGCCGTGTCGCTGTCCCGCGCGCTGACCCAACAGGTCCGTCGTCTCGACGAGTACGAGCTGCGGCGGCTGCTGATCCTGGTCCGGGGTCTGCTGGTCCACGTCGACGGGCATCCCGACGGCGAACCGGGTCTGCCCCCGACGCTGACCTACCGCCAGGAGGAGGGGCGCTGCGGCAAGGCCGGTTGCTCGACCTGTCCCCACGGGCCCTACTGGTACGCCTACTGGAAGGAGGACGGCCGGACCCGCAAGCGCTACATCGGCCGGAGCCTGCCGGGCGAGCCGCTGGAACGGGTCCAGCCGGATCGAGCCCCCCGACGGGACGGCGAGGTGTCACGGCCACCGGCAGAGGCGTAGGCTGGGTCCTCCGACGCCGGGTGACAGGAGCGCGACGTGGCCCTCGACGAGCGACTGCTCGCCATCCTGGTCTGCCCTGCCTGCCGTGCCGAGGTGGAGCACAAGGAGCGGCGGCAGCTGATCATCTGTACCGGCTGCGGTCTGCGCTACCCCGTCCGGGACGGCATCCCGGTCATGCTCGTCGAGGAAGCCGGCCCAGCGCGCTGACCCCGCGCCGCGACCTTCGTCCACAGCTGTCATGCTGATCGAACCGCCAGCCGCGGGTCCACCTGCCATGCTGCCCCATGGCGACCTCCCCGAGCGCACCGCTGGCCGTGGCCCGCGAAGGGCTGCTCCCCCTGCTGGCGCCGCCCCGCTGCCTGGCCTGTCGCCGCCGGGGTCGCACCCCCTGGTGCGCCGCGTGCCGCTCGATGGTCCGCGAGCAGCCGCCGGGCTGCCCGCGGTGCGCCGCGCCACGGGGTGGGGTGCACGCCTGCTGGCCGACCGGTGCCCCGATCGACACCACGGTCGCCGCCTACGACTACCGGGGTGAGGTCGCCGCCGCGATCGCCACGGCCAAGCTGTCCGGCGCCCATGCCGGTTGGGCCGGCCTGAGCGAGGCGCTGGTCGCCCGCCTGGCGGCGGTCACGCCCGAGGCCGACGTCGTCACCTGGATCACCACCCCACCGGGCCGGGTCCGGCAACGTGGGACCGACCATGCGGCCCGTATCGCCCGCGAGGTGGCGCGTGGTCTCGGCCTGCCGATCCTCCCGCTGCTCGACGCACGGCCCCGGCACCGACGCGGCGACGCCTACCGGGCGCGCCACGACCTGCCGGCCACCGACGTGCTCCTGGTCGACGACATCCTCACGACCGGCGCGACGGCCTGGGGCGCAGCGACGGCGTTGCGGCGCGCGGGCGCCGGCACCGTCCACCTCGCCGTGCTCGCGCGGGCGGGCACGCACCCGCTCGGCGCCTGACCCACCGGCAGCCGGCGGTCGTCCTGCGCGCTCCCACGGGGCTGGCGTGCAGTGGGCCCAAAGCCTCTCGCGCGCGGGGCGCTCGGAGAGCTACGGTCTCTGGCCGGACCGGGGACCGACGATCCCCGGCGGGATCCGATGGAACCGGTCCGCGCCGTGGTGGTGCGCCACCGCGGCGGGCACGACGCCAAGCGCGCGTGCAGCCACCCTCCTGGGAGAACGTCCGCGCGCCGGCGAGAGCGCCGGGCCACCGGCTCGGCGAGCAGGCATGGCCGCGTCGAGGCGGTCATGGACAGGAGGATCGATGCGGATCACCGTGAACGGAACGAACCTCGACGTCACGCCCCAGATCCGGGACGAGGCGATCGCGAAGCTCTCCCGTGTGAGCCGGATGTTCGACCGGTTCATCGACATGGAGGGGGTGTTCTCGGAGGAGGCCAACCCGCGTATCGAGGAGCGCGTGCGATGTGAGGCGACGCTGCACGCCAAGGGGCAGTACCTGCGCGCCAGCGCCACCGGACCAGACCCGCTCACGGCGATCGACCGCACCGAGGCCAAGCTCGCGCGCCAGGTCCGCAAGCTGAAGACCAAGCTGGTCTCCAAGCCACGTCGGGAAGCCGCGCAGGCCGAGCCGATCATGCCCACCCCGCCCCCGGACGAACTGGCGGGCTGAGCCGCTCCCCGCGGCGCCGTCGAGGCCACCTGCCGGGTACCTGACCGTCCGTCATGGTCGTGAGGTCGGGTGCCCGGCCCCTTCGCCCCGTACCATCGCGCGTGACCCGCCCGCACGCGGTCCCGCCACGGTAGAAGCGCGGCCATCGCAGCGGGATCCAGCGAGAACGAGGGACCGCAACCGTGTCAGCTGTGCTCGACAAGATCCTCCGCGCAGGGGAGGGCAAGAAGGCCAAGGAACTCCAGAAGGTCGTGGACGCGGTCAACGCCCTCAGCGAGGAGATGGCCGCCCTCTCCGACGAGGAACTGCGCGCCAAGAGCGACGACTTCCGGGCTCGTCTGGCCGACGGGGCGTCACTGGACGACCTCCAGGCCGAGACCTTCGCCGTCGCCCGTGAGGCGGCCTGGCGGGTACTGAGGGAGCGTCCCTACGACGTGCAGGTGTTCGGCGGCGCCGCTCTGCACGGCGGGAACATCGCGGAGATGAAGACCGGTGAGGGCAAGACGCTGACCTCCACCATGCCGGTCTACCTCAACGCGCTGACCGGCCGGGGCGTGCACATCGTCACGGTCAACGAGTACCTCGCCAAGCGTGACGCCGCCTGGATGGGCCGCGTCCACGAGTTCCTGGGGCTGAGCGTCGGCGTCGTCTACTCCGGGCAGACCAAGGCCGAGAAGCGGGCCGCGTACGCCTGCGACATCACCTACGGGACCAACAACGAGTTCGGGTTCGACTACCTGCGCGACAACATGGCGCTGGAGAAGGCCAAACAGGTCCAGCGTGGCCACCACTTCGCCCTGGTGGACGAGGTCGACTCGATCCTCGTCGACGAGGCCCGGACCCCTCTCATCATCTCCGGACCGGCGGAGCAGTCGGCCAACCTCTACCAGATCTTCTCCCGGAGGATCGCGCCGAACCTCACCAAGGGGGAGGAGGGCGACCAGCCCGGTCAGGCCACCGGCGACTACGTGATCGACGAGGCCAAGCGCACCGTGGCGGTGACCGAGGAGGGGGGGTCCAAGGTCGAGAAGCTGCTCGGCATCGAGAACATGTACGAGTCGGTCAACACGCCGTTGATCCACCACCTCAACAACGCGCTCAAGGCCAAGGAGCTCTACAAGCGGGACCGGGAGTACATCGTCACCGACGGCGAGGTGCAGATCGTCGACGAGAACACCGGCCGGGTGCTGTCGGGCCGTCGCTACTCCGAGGGGCTGCACCAGTCGATCGAGGCCAAGGAGGGGGTGAAGATCAAGGACGAGAACCAGACGCTCGCCACGATCACCCTCCAGAACTACTACCGGACCTACGACAAGCTCGCCGGGATGACCGGGACGGCCAAGACCGAGGAGGCGGAGTTCCTCGAGATCTACTCCCTCGGGGTCGTCGAGGTGCCCCCCAACCGGCCGATCGTGCGTGATGACGCCGCGGATCTGATCTACAAGTCCGAGGCGGCGAAGTTCGACGCGGTGGCGCAGGAGATCGAGGAGCGGCACGCCGAGGGCCAGCCGATCCTGATCGGCACCACCTCGGTGGACAAGTCCGAGACGCTGTCACGGCTGTTGCTCAAGCGCGGGGTCACCCACGAGGTGCTCAACGCCAAGAACCCCGCCCGTGAGGCCACGATCGTCTCGCAGGCCGGCCGGCTCAAGGCCGTGACCGTCTCCACCAACATGGCCGGTCGTGGGACCGACATCGTGCTCGGCGGCAACGCCGAGGAGGTCGCCAAGGACCGGGCGCGTGAGGAGGTCGGGACCGAGGCGGACGAGGAGGAGTACCAGGCCGCGCTCACCCGCCACCTCGACCAGCTCGCCCCGGAGTTCACCGAGGAGGCCGCCCGGGTCAAGGAGGTCGGTGGCCTGTACGTGATCGGCACCGAGCGCCACGAGTCGAGGCGGATCGACAACCAGCTGCGCGGGCGTTCGGGCCGGCAGGGGGACCCGGGGGAGAGCCGGTTCTTCCTGTCCCTCGAGGACGACCTCATGCGGCTGTTCAACGCCTCGGCGGTGGACCGCATCATGAGCCGGTTGAAGATCCCCGACGACGTGCCGATCGAGCACAAGTGGGTCTCCAAGGCCGGGGCCAACGCCCAGGGGCAGGTCGAGAGCCTGAACTTCGACCGCCGGAAGAACGTCCTCAAGTACGACGACGTGATGAACGAGCAGCGCAAGGTCGTCTACGGCCAGCGCCAGGACCTCCTCGACGGGAACATGGAGGAGGTCGAGGACCTGGCATCGCGCTACCTCAGCGACACGATCGCCGCGCTGGTCGACGAGCACTGCCCGCCCGGGGTGTACCCGGAGGAGTGGGACCTCGACGGGCTGTCCGCTCGGCTCGAGCAGGTCTACGACCACCGCTACGACTTCGGCGCCATCGACCTCGAGCGCATCGACCAGAACCAGCTGATCGAGGAACTGCACGAGGACATGCTCGCCGTCTACGAGCAGCGGGTCGAGGAGGTCGGTGGCCCGGAGGTGATGCGCGAGATCGAGCGGCGCGTCATCCTCACGGTCGTCGACCGCAAGTGGCGGGAGCACCTCTACGAGATGGACGCCCTGCGGGATGGCATCGGGCTGCGGGCCGTCGGGCAGCGTGATCCGCTGACCGAGTACCAGCGCGAGGCCTACGACTCCTTCGCCGCGATGATGGGTGGTGTCAAGGAGGAGGCGACGACCTACTTCTTCCGGCTCCCGATCAAGCGGGCGGAGGAGCAGGCCGCCGCGTCGACCGACGGCGAGGGCCGCCCCCAGGTCCCCACCGCCACCGCCGCGGCGACCGCCTCCACCGCACCCGCTGCGGC
Organism: Nitriliruptoraceae bacterium; assembly: GCA_003554005.1. Classification (GTDB taxonomy): domain Bacteria; phylum Actinomycetota; class Nitriliruptoria; order Nitriliruptorales; family Nitriliruptoraceae; genus T1Sed10-7. Next base: position 4,419 of record PWEU01000201.1, on the reverse strand, counting down.
CGCGGTGGGCGCAGCATCGTCGAGCCGGGTCGCAGAGGTGATCCCTCTGCAGGACCGGGGCGATGGGGCGCGGCTCAGCTACCGCTCCAGCGGTGGCGGCGGCTCGTCGAGCTACACCGCCGGTGACGGAGCGTCGACCACCACCGATGCCCAGGGCCGTGAGGTCGAGAAGCGCGACGACGGGTCCACCGTCCGCAAGGTGGCGGCCGGCACCACCTACACCGCCGACGACAAGGTCGGCCGCAACGACCCCTGCCCCTGTGGCAGCGGGAAGAAGTACAAGCGCTGCCACGGCGCCGTCGCCTGAGGCAGGGGCTGCGCTCAGCCGGCCCCGGCGATCGGATCCTCGGCCTCCTCGGCCACCTCGTCGAAGGCGTCGCGCCGGCGATAGCCGGTGGGCAACGACGAGGTGGGCAGTGGCGTCAGGCCCGACTCCGGTGCGGTGAGCTCGACCGCACGCCACCGGCCGAGGTGACGTTCCAGGCGGACCGCGATGGCGGTGGTGCGTCGGCCACGGCGCACCAGCACCACCGCCTCGCAGGCGTCGGGGCGAGGACGGCGTGCGATCACCTTGTGCACCGTCACCCGTTGCCGGGCGGCCGGGGCGCGCGGGGGCACCTGAGGAGCGAGCCGCCGCCGGGCCGCGGGGGAGAGCAGCGGGACGAGCTGCTGGAACGATCGCTGGCCGCAGCGGACCTCGGACCAGGCAGCGACCAACAGCGCCGCGACCTTGACGGGGTCATCGCCGAGGGGACGCACGGTCACCGGCGCGACCGTGCGGGCGGGTGGCAGCCCCGTCATCGCTCCTCCTCCGCGTCCGCGCCGGCCAGGGTGCTCCCGGCGACCACGAAGCCGTCGAGGTGGGGGCGCAGCCAGATCGTGTGCTCGTGCTCACCGTCACTCGCGTGGGCGACCACCGGCCAGCCGTCAGCGGTGCGCAGCTCCGTGACCGCCAGCTCACCGAGGCCGGCGACCGCCAGGGCCGTGTCGGCGGCGAGGGCCGCGTCGGGATCGTCCAGTGGTCGGAGGTCGGCCTCGGCCTGCGCCAGCGTGGGTCCGGGCAGCGACCAGGGGGCTCCGGCGGGTTGGGGCGTCCCGCCACCGGTCGCCAGCGGGACCGCGAGCCGTCGGACCTCGACCGCGGCATCGGCATCCTCGGGGTCCGACAGCAGCACGGCGAGCAGGGTGACCACGGTGGTGCGGGGGCTCGGATGCTCCACCGCCTCGACCACCAGGTGCTCGGCGTAGCTGGTCGGATCGGGCGAGGCCGCCTCCAGCTCGAGTCGGGGGCCGAGCCCGGTCAGCCACGCTCGGGCGATCACGATCGCCAGCGCCGCCGCCTCCTCGCTGCCCGGACCGACACGCCAGCGGCCACGCAGCTCCTCGAGCTCCAGCGTGACCGCCGGTAGCTCCGGTCCCGCCCCCACCTGTGGGTCGGTCGTCGGTGGGGGCGCGTCGCTCCTCGCTGCCGGATCCGCGTCCGTGCTGGCGTGGGCGGAGAGATCGTCCGGGACGGGTCCGGCGGTGTCTGCGCCGACGGCGGGCTCGCCCGGACCAGCGGTCGTCGCGGGCTCGGAGAGCCCGGCCTCCGAGCCCATCCGCCCGGGCAGGACCAGCAGCGCGGCGACGACCAGCCAGGGCACCGCGATGAGCGGCAGGAGCCACCGCCGGCGGCTCGGGGAGGGCCCCTGGTCCTCTCGCTCGGGACCCTCGAACCAGTCGAGTTCACGCATCGCGTCGCCTTCCTCGTGGGCCGCTCCCCGCGCCCGGTGACCCTCTGCCCGATGTGGCCGGCCCCGGGTGACCGCCCGGGGCCGGCCTCCCTCCGGCGGGGGGCGAGCGCCGGAGGGACATCCATCAGCTATGGGTCACAAGGTAGCTGTTCATGCAATCTCATGTAAACACGATACCTTCAGCTTGTGGACGAACCGCTGGTCCCGCTGGACCAGTGCCCACCTGCCCCTCGTTACCCTCCGAGCGGGCGCGACCCAGGGGCGCCGTTGCCGAGCTGCGAGGACCGTGGACCCGTGAGCGAGATGCCGAACACCAGCGCTGCCGGCGCTGACCCCGAGGCGGCTGCGGCCTCACCGGTGCGCAGGGAGCTCGGTGACGCCGAGCGGCGCGCGCGCTTCGAGGCCGAGGTCCTACCCCACCTCGATCGTCTGTACTCCGCGGCGCTGCGTTACACCCACGATGCCACCGATGCCGAGGACCTGGTCCAGGAGTCGGTCGCCAAGGCCTACCGCTCCTTCCATCAGTACCGGGAGGGCACCAACCTCAAGGCGTGGCTGTACCGGGTCCTGCACACCACCTACATCTCGATGTACCGCAAGGCCCAGCGCCGCCCCCAGGAGTCGCTACAGGACGAGATCGACGACTACTCCTTCTACGACGAGGTCAGCCGCGTCACCGGGACCTCACCCGAGCGCGAGGTGCTCGACTCCTTCACCGCCGACGAGGTCAAGGAGGCGCTGGCGGCGCTGCCCGACACCTTCCGCCAGGCCGTCTACCTCGCCGATGTCGAGGGGTTCTCCTACAGGGAGATCGCCGAGATCATGGACACCCCGGTCGGCACGGTGATGTCGCGCCTGCACCGGGGAAGGAAGTCGCTCCAGCAGGCGTTACACACCTATGCCAGCGAGCGTGGACTGCTCACCGGACCGAGGGAGGCCTGATCATGGAGACCGGAGATCGTCCACAGTGCAGCGACGAGTGCCGGGAGGCGCTGCGTCGCCTCGGTGCCCTGCTGGACGGGGAGTTGGGCGAGGTGACACAGGCCAAGCTGGAGCACCACCTGGCCGACTGCGAGCCGTGCACCGAGCGGCGCGACTTCGAGGAGGGGTTCCGCGAGCTCGTGCGGCGGGGCTGCACCGATGAGGCTCCACCGGACCTGCGGGCTCGGATCCTCAGCCAGCTCGATGAGATCGTCACCGGCTGACGGCAGCGCGGCAGACCGTCCTCTTCGGAAGGGTCTCCGTCGATAGGCTGCCTCACCGCCGGGAGGTTCCCGGTCCCGGCTCCCGGAGGCCTCGATGGCAGACCGACCCGTGCTCGTGACCGGCGGTGCCGGGTTCATCGGTTCGAACCTCGTCGGTCGGCTGCTCGAGGACGGCCACCGTGTCGTCGCGGTCGACGACCTGTCCACCGGGTCGCTGGAGAACCTCGCCGAGGCCCGCTCGGAGCGAGCGGCGGGCCGGTTCACCTTCGAACGGCTCGACATCCGTCGCGGTGGCCTGCAGGCGGTGATGGAGCGTCACCGCCCGGAGGTGGTCCACCACCTCGCGGCCCAGGTCGACGTGCGCCGCAGCGTCGCGGATCCACTGCACGACGCCGAGGTGAACGTGCTCGGCACCATCGCGGTGCTCGAGGCGGCACGGCAGACCGGGGTCCGGCGGATGGTCTACGCGTCCTCGGTCGGGTCCTACGGCGAGCCGACCCTCGAGGAGCTGCCGGTCGACGAGACCTACGACCGGCCGGCGACGTCCCAGTACGGGACCTCGAAGCGCGTCGTGCTCGACTACCTCGCCACCTACCGCGAGTTGTACGGGCTCGAGTCCACGGCCCTCACCCTGGCCAACGTCTACGGACCCCACCAGACGACCGCTGGTGAGGGCGGGGTCGTGGCGACCTTCATCGGGCGCATGCTGGACCGGCAGCCCTGCGCGATCTACGGGGACGGTGAGCAGACCCGCGACTTCGTGTTCGTCGACGACGTGGTGCACGCCTTCGTCCTGGCGATGGACCGTGCCGAGGGGCAGCGGCTGATGATCGGGACGGGTCACCGCACGAGCATCAACCAGCTCTACCACGCCCTGGCCGCAGCGATCGGCTACGACCACGAGCCCCTGCGGGAGCCGGCCCGGCTCGGTGAGGTCCGCCACTCTGCGCTGGATGCGCGGCGAGCGGCGGCTGAGCTCGGATGGAAGCCGTGGACCACCCTCGAGGAGGGGCTGGCAGCCACGCTACGGTGGGCAGCTGGCCGTGCCTGAGGGCTGACCGGCAGTGGGATGTGCGAACAACGCGCGCTGACGCGACCACACGGCGCTATCGTCGGGGGTCTTGCCGGTCGCTGCGGCAAGGGGGGAGCCCGATGTCGTACTCGAAGGATGTGGGGGAGCGCCTACGGCAGGTCCGCCTGGACCGTGGCTGGTCCCTCCAGGAGGTCGAGCGGGCATCCGACGGCCGCTGGAAGGCCGCCGTCATCGGCTCCTACGAGCGTGGGGACCGCAACATCAGCGCCACGCGGCTGCTGGAGCTCGCCGAGTTCTACGGGGTACGACCGGTGGACATCCTGCCCGGCGAAGCGGCGCCGCAACGGGGTTTCGGTTCCTCGATCGTGCTCGACCTGCGTCGCCTGGAGTCGCTGGGCCCCCGCTACGCGCCCCTGCGCCGCTACCTGGAGACGATCCAGGTGCAGCG
>PWEU01000032.1 GCA_003554005.1 Nitriliruptoraceae bacterium | reverse complement strand
TTCGCATCTCAGCGTCAGGAGAGGCCCAGAGAGCCGCCTTCGCCGCTGGTGTTCCTCCCGATATCTGCGCATTCCACCGCTACACCGGGAATTCCACTCTCCTCTACCTTCCTCAAGCCATGCAGTATCGGATGCAGTTCCAGGGTTGAGCCCTGGGATTTCACATCCGACTAACATGGCCGCCTACATGCGCTTTACGCCCAATGATTCCGGATAACGCTCGGACCCTACGTATTACCGCGGCTGCTGGCACGTAGTTAGCCGGTCCTTCTTCTGGAGGTCCCGTCACTCTCGCTTCTTCCCTCCTGAAAGCGGTTTACGACCCGAAGGCCTTCTTCCCGCACGCGGCGTGGCTGTCTCAGGCTTTCGCCCATTGGACAAGATTCTCCACTGCTGCCTCCCGTAGGAGTCTGGGCCGTGTCTCAGTCCCAGTGTGGCTGCTCGAGCTCTCACTCCAGCTACGCGTCGTCGCCTTGGTGGGCCGTTACCCCACCAACTAGCTGATACGCCGCGAGGCCCTCCTGTACCGCCTGAGCTTTCCCACCTCGATCATGCGATCGTGGTGGAGCATCCGGTATTAGCCACGGTTTCCCGCGGTTATCCCGGTGTACAGGGCAGGTTCCTCACGTGTTACTCACCCGTTCGCCGGTTTCCCCAAGGTGCAAGCACCTCGGTTCGTCCCTCGACTTGCATGTGTTAGACCCGCCGCCAGCGTTCATCCTGAGCCAGGATCAAACTCTCCGTTGAGAGATCTTCTGCCGTGACCCGAAGGCCACCGCCAAGACCAGAACAACGAAGGTTCTACGATCATCCGTGGACGACCGTTGATCCCTTCATCGAAAAGGGTTCTACATAATTTCACTCACCTGAAGACCGCTCGCACCTGTTGGTGTTCGCGGTCGACGGGGTAGTGATCTCCCGATGACCTGAAGGTCACCTGGAGGTCACTGGCTTTTGGCACCCTGTGCAGTTCTCAAGGAGCGGTCCGCGGCTCAGCCGGGTTCCTGCCCGAAGGGCGAGGCTTTCGGCGAGTGCACCGCTGTAGTTGCGCAGCCGACTGCCGCGCGAAGTACTGAAGGTACCACGCTGGTGTCGTGCTGTCCATCCGGCGGCCGTGGGCGTCGGGGCGAGATCGCCTCCGGGTCGGACCCGAACTGCGGGCCGTGGCCTGCCGTGTGGAGCGCGAGAAGCTACCTCACGCCGCTGTGAGCTGTCAACCTCGTGGCGGTGATGATGCTGTGTGCCACCGAGGTGGCCGAGACCGGCTCAAAGATGCTGCCGGCCTGCGGTGGGCGCAACGTACGGGGCGGCCTCGCCCCAAGCGAATCCACCCCCAAGGCGCGTGCGTTCAACGCACGCGTGTGTGCGCGGCCCTGGGCTCATCCTCCCCCCGACCCGATGATCACCCCGGCGCGCGCGGTGACCGCCGGTAGGCGCTCACGCTGGGCGCACCGCGCAGGTGGAAGCGCCATGGCATCTCAGCTGCGGCACTGACCCCGACCCTCGGGCCGGCGAGCACGTCCCCCGCGCCCGGACGCCAGCCGTCATCGAGCAACCGGAGGGGCCCCCTGGCCTCCAGCAGGCTCCGGTGGTCGAACCGGGGCCCGTCGATGTCCAGACCGGCGGTCAGGCAACCGGGCCCCCGGAGCAGTTCCGCATCCCGCCGCACCTTCGGCCGACGACGTCGCACCACCTCGACGCCCTGCAGCACCTCAGCGGCTCTGACCAGCACCGCAGCCCCCACGCCCTCGGGTTCGACCCCGATGTTCAGGCACCAGTGCACGCCGTAGGAGCGGTAGACGTAGGCGGTGCCGGGCGCAGCGAACATCGGCTCGGTCCGCGGGGTCCGTCGTCGGTGGCTGTGGCTGGCCGGGTCGTCCTCTCGGTACGCCTCGGTCTCAACGATCCGTGCGATGACCTCGACCCCGTCCAGTTCGCGCACCAGCAGCGTGGCGAGCAGGTCGCGGGCCGCCACCTCGGCCGGCGCCAGGAGCCGTTCCACCGCCACGGGCCAGGGCGGCCCGCCCTGCCAGGCCGCCACCGTCGACCCGGTCATGCGCCCCGGAGCCCGGCGAGCCAGTCCTGGAACCGTGCCAGCTCCCAGGTGTTGGCGACGCGGTCGCGGGGCAACCGGGCCCGCCGCGCCTGCGCGGCCCCGAACCGGGCACGGTCGAGATCAGCGACACCGTGGGCATCGGTGGAGATCACGAAGGTGCACCCCCGCCGCTCCCCCTCGCGGATCACCTCGACCGGGGCGTCCAGCCGTGGCAGTGCCGCGTTGATCTCGATCGCGGTGCCGGCCTCGGCAGCCGCGTCCAGGACCCGTCCCACGTCCAGCTCGATACCGGGTCGGGAGCCGATCATCCGGCCGGTGAGGTGGCCGATCGCCGTCACGCTGGGGTGGCGGATCGCGGCGATGACGCGCTCGGTCTGCTCCTCGACGCTGCGGGAGAAGTAGCTGTGGACCGAGGCCACGAGCCAGTCGAACCCGGCGAGGAACTCGTCGTCGTAGTCCAGGCTGCCGTCCAGTCCGATGTTCAGCTCCGCCCCGTGCAGCAGGGCGATGTCGCCCCGCTCCTGCTCGAGCTCGCGCAGGGCGGAGCGCTGTTCGAGCATCCCCTCACGGGAGACGCCGTTGATACGTAGGTCCTCGGCGTGGTCGGTGATGGCGAGGTACTCCAGCCCACGCTCCGCCCCCGCGGCGACGAGCTCCTCGAGGGGATCGCGGCCGTCACCGGACAGGTCGGTGTGGTCGTGGAGGTCACCACGCAGGTCGGCGACCTCGACCAGGTCGGGCAGCGCCCCGTCGGCGGAGAGCTCCACCTCGCCGTCGTCCTCCCTGGCCTCCGGTGGGACGTAGTCCATCTCCAGGGCGGCGTAGATGTCCTGCTCCGTGGCGGCAGCGACCACCTCGGCGTCCCTGTCGTCGTGGACCCCGGGTCCGGGGTGGGCGTCGTCGCGGTGGACGGCCAGGGCGTACTCGTTGAGGGTCCAGCCGCGGTCGATCGCGCGCTGGCGGAGCCGGATGTTGTGGGCCTTGGAGCCGGTGAAGTACACGAGCGCCGCCCCGAAGCTGGCAGGCGGGACGAGACGCAGGTCGACCTGCACGCCGTCGCGGGTCACCACCGAGGTCTTGGTGTCACCCGAGCCGATCGTGCGCGCGATGTCGTTCATCGCCAGGAAGGCCTCGCGAACCGGGCCGGGGTCGTCGGTGGCAACCAGCACGTCGACGTCGCCGATGTCCTCGCGGAACCGGCGCAGGCTCCCGGCGTAGGCGACCTGCGCCGCGGCGTCGACCGCTGCCAGCTCGGCCACGATGCGCTCCGCCAGCGGCAGGGCCGTGGCGATCGGCACACGCCGGTCCTTGGAGGTCAGCCCGAGCTGCTCGATGCCATCACGCAGGTTCTCGATGGTCTTGGTTCCCATGCCCTCGAGCCCGGCGACCGACCCGTCCTCGAGCCCGGCCACCAGCGCCTCGACCGACCGGATCCCCAGCTCGTCATCGAGTTGCTGCACGGTCTTGGGCCCGAGCCCGGGGACCTCGAGCAGCGCGAGCTTGCTCGCCGGATGCTGCGCCCGCAGCTCCTCCAGCTTGCCGATCCCACCGGTGTCCACGTACTCGCGGATCCGGCCGGCGATGCTCTTGCCGATGCCCTTGACCTTGGCGAGCTCGGTGGCGCTGAGCCCGGCGACGTCCTCGCTGAGGCCCTTCACCGCCCGCTCGGCGTTCTGGTAGGCGCGCACGCGGAAGGCGTTGGGGCTCCCCTCGTCGAGCTCGGTCAGGGTCGCGAGCTCGTCGAGGAGGCGTGCCCCCTCGTCGTTGGTGCCTGCCACGTCCGCCCTCCTGCCGCGCCGACGGGCGCGGTCGCTGTCGTCCTACCCCGCCATCGAACCACGGTTCGCCGACGCCGCGGCCCGAGCGCGCTCCAGCTGGGCCACCACCGAGGTGGTGGCGGTGCCGTTCACGCCGTCACGCCGGTCGATCGCCTGCTGCGGGTCGAAGCGCGCGGCCACCCGGGCGTCCAACGCCGGGTGGATCGCGGCGAGCGCCTCCGGGTCCAGGCCATCGAGGTCGACGCCACGCGACTCGGCGAGACGCACCACCTCGCCGACGATCTCGTGGGCGTCGCGGAAGGGCAC
>PWEU01000249.1 GCA_003554005.1 Nitriliruptoraceae bacterium | reverse complement strand
TTGCCCGCGTCGGGGTGCGAGATGATCGCGAAGGTCCGACGGCGAGCAGCTTCCGCGGACACGACGGACACGGTGCGGCTCCAACGGTGGGAGAGGAGGGGTCGCCGACGAGGGGCGACGGGGCGGGCAGGGACGTGCCCGAGGTGTCGAAGGTAGCTGATGGGACCCTGCCCCCCCGGCGCGGCGGCTCGGGGCGTCCGAAGGAGGGGCCCGACGTCGGAGGGTCGTCCCACACGGCCTACCCTGAAGGGTCGCCGTCGTGCCGCCCGCTGGCGCGCGAGGCGTGGCGAGCACGAGCAGAGCTGGAGGACCAGAGGTGCCGGAGCATGACGACGGTGGCGGGGGTGGCCGCGAGCTGTCCCGCCGTCGCGCGCTCGCGTCCGGTCAGCTCCGACGGGTCTTCGGCGGCGTCGCCGTGCTCGTCGCCTTCGCCCTCGCGGTGCTCGCGGGGGTGGTCGTCGCCCTGGACCAGTCCCTGACCCGGGTCGACGTGGAGGGGCTGGGTGGGTCCGAGGTGGCCATCGACCTGCCCGACGAGGGCCCTGATGACGTGGGTTCGGTCGCAGACGAGCTCGACCACACCTCCTCCCTGGAGGTCGAGGTCGACCGCGACGGGGAGCCGTTGACCGTGCTGCTGCTCGGCTCCGACAGTCGTGAGGTGCTCACCGCCCAGGAACGGCGGGAGCTCGGGACCGGCATGGCCTGGGGTGAACGCACCGAGGTGGTCGCGCTGGTGCGCATCGACCCCCGCGCCGACGAGCTGCGCATGGTGAACATCCCCAGGGACACCGTCGTCACCCGGTGCGACGGGACGCGGGGCCGGATCAACGCGGCCCACAGCATCGGGGAACGCACGGGTGTCGGCGGCGTCACCTGCGTCCTCCAGTCCGTGCGCGACTGGTCCGGACTCGGCATCGACCACGCGCTGATGGTGGACTTCCGAGGGTTCCTGGAGATCGTCGACGCCATCGGTGGTATCGAGATGTACATCGAGGAACCGATGCAGGACCGACGCGCGAACCTGGACCTGCAGCCCGGGTGCCAGGTCCTCGACGGGGCGGACGCGCTGGCCTTCGTCCGGGCCCGGGGACTCGATGACGACTTCGGACGCATCAGCCGCCAGCATCGGCTGCTGGTCGAGATGCGCGACCAGGTCAACGAGGACGGCGTGCTGTCCGACCCGGTCCGGACGCTGCGGTTCGCCGAGGCCGTCGCGTCGTCGCTGCAGGTCGACAGCACGCTGACGCTCAACCGGATCCGACGGCTGGTCATGGACCATCGCAGCTCCCTCCAGGACCCGCTGGAGACGCGCACGGTCCCGGGGACGCCCGACACCTCGGGGGAGGCCTGGCTGCTCCAACCCGACGAGGTGGCGGCAGCGGAGCTGTTCCGCTGGCTGCTCGAGGGGGACCGGGAACCCGACGAGCCGACCACCGAGACCGAGGGCCGGGCGGAGCGCGAGGACGCACCTTCGGGTCAGGGGGCCAGCTCCAGCGACCGTGCCGGTGACGGGGCCGTGCAGGGGACCGACGGCGTCGCCGACCAGGACCCGCCCGAGGACGAGCCCCCGATCGGCTCCCAACCCCGCCGGTGTGAGTGAGGCGCGGCGGCCGCCGCTTCGGCGTCAGCCGGCGTGGCCGACCCCGACCCCGCTGACGAGCACGACCACCGCGAGCGCCCACACGTACAGCGAGAACACGCGGAACCGGGCCGACTCCAGCAGGCGGAGCACCAACCACAGCGCGCCGGTGCCGACACCAGCGGCGGCGACGAACCCCACGGCCATGGCACCCCAGCTGATCGTGCCGAAGCCGTCGCCCACCGCGACCTGCAGCGTCTGGACCCCGGTGGCCGCGATGATGGTCGGGATGGCGACGTAGAAGGAGTAGCGGGCCGCCATCGTGCGCTGCATGCCGAGCAGGAGGGCCGCGAAGATCGTGGTGCCGCTCCGCGAGATCCCGGGCGCCAGCGCGACGGCCTGGGCCGCCCCGACCAGCACGGCCACGGTCACCGTGACCTGGGCCGGTCCCCGCCACCCGAACCGCAGCCGTCGCCCGCTGCGTTCGGGGGTCATGGCGTCGGTCCACCACAACATGGCACCGGTGAGCACCAGCGCGCCCGCGACCAAGGCCGGGGACCCGAACACCCTGGTCAGCAGACCCTGGAACGCCAGCCCCAGGACCCCGGTGACCGCGACCGAGAGCAGCATCAACAGCACCAGGCGACTGGCCACCGCCTCCGAGAAGGCGCCGCCCGGTCGCAGCCGACCAGCGAGCCGATCCTCCCGCACCCCCCTGCCGAGCTCCCTGAGCCCGTCGCCCATCACGAGCACGACCGACACCAGGGTGCCGACGTGGACGACCAGGTCGAACAGGATCAGCTCCGGGCTGTCCGGCGCCGGTAGCTGCACCCCCCGGTCACGCAGCGCGGTCTGGGCCAGCACGAGGTGGCTGGTCGAGGACACGGGCACGAACATGAACACCCCCTGGATGACCCCGAGCACGAGCGCGATCAGCAGGGTCACCGGTTCCTCCTTCGGGGGGTCGGGTGGGGGACGGTAGACGAGGCAGGTCGTCCCGCCGCCGAGCAGCGAGGTCCGCCCGTGGGGTGCGTCCCGGGCCGGCCACGGGCGGCTGGCGACCCCGGCCCAGCTGTCACCGAGGTCCGTCAGTCACACGCCGGCCCGTGGATCCCGAGTCCTCCGGCGGCGGCACGCCGCTCCGCTGCCACGATGCGGGCGTGGAAGCGATCGTTGGGACGGAACAGCACCGCTTCGGCCAGACCCTCCTCCGCCAGGAGCTCGTTGGCGAACACCCCGTCCTCGGTCCACACCCCTCGCAGCGGCCGGTCGAACCGGTCGCGGTCCTCGACATCGGCTGCCAACCACACCAGCGCCGTCGGGGGCAGCAGCTCCTCCAGGCGGTCCGAGGACGCCTCGGCCAGGCACTCCGCGTCACGCCCCTCACGCGCCAACTCCGGGGCGTCGATGTTGAGCAGGCGCCCCCGGATCGAGCCACCTTCGGGGATCGTTCCCCCGGGCGGCGCGATCACCCGCAGGGTGTCACCGTCGACGACCCGGTCGACGATCGCCGGCTCCGCGTCCGCCGGCACGCCCTCCGGACGCTGTGCAGCCGAGGCGTCGGCCAGGGGTGACGGCGCCGGCCCCTCGTCCAGCAGGGCACCGAGCTCCGCGCAGCCGGCGACGAGTACGAGGAGCGCGACGAGCCCCACCACCGCCGACGACACCCGACCCTGTCCACCGACCATCAGCCCTGCCTCCACCGATCCGGTCTCCGACTCCCCGCTCTGGCAGGATCACCGGGCTCGACCCACCCGGGTCGCGCCCAGCCACGCCCGACCAGGAGCACCAGCGTGCCGCGTCTCACCGTCGACCGTCGCCAGGAGCACGTCACCCTACGCCTCGACGCCCCGGACCGTCGCAACGCGCTGGATCTGGAGACCATGGCCGCGCTGACGGTCGAGCTGCGCGCCGCCGACGCCGATCCCCAGGTGCGGGTCGTCGTGCTCACCGGCACGGATCCGGCGTTCTGCGCCGGACTGGACCTCGCCGAGGTGGCCAGCGGCCGGCTCGACCTCGTCGAGGTCGCACGGCTGGACGCCGACCCGTGGCAGACGCTCCAGGAGCTGACGACACCGACGGTGGCCGTGGTGAACGGACCTGCGGTGACCGGTGGTCTCGAGCTGGTGCTGTGCTGCGATCTGGCGATCGCCTCGGAGCAGGCCAGGTTCGCCGACACCCACGCCCGGGTGGGGATCCACCCCTCGGGCGGCCTGAGCGTCCTCCTGCCCCGGTACGTGGGCCTGCGCCAGGCTCTCGGGATGAGCCTCACGGGCCGGTTCGTCACTGCCGAGGAGGCCGCGACGATGGGCCTGGTGAACGCGGTGGTGCCCCACGACCAGCTCGCAGCCGCCACCACTGAGGTGGTGGCGGCGATCGCCGGCACCGATGCGGTCGTGCTCGGTGAGTTGCTGGCGACCTACCGGTCCCTGTCGGGCGTCCCCCTCGAGGAGGCACTTCGCACCGAACGTGACCGCGGTCGCGGGTTGATCGTGGACACCGGGGCCGTCGAGGCCCGTCGGCAGGAGGTCATCCAACGCGGGCGCAGGCTCACGGGTGAGTGAG
>PWEU01000189.1 GCA_003554005.1 Nitriliruptoraceae bacterium | reverse complement strand
GTCGGTGTGCAGGTAGGTGTCGTTGGTGCTGTACCGCCAGGCACCCAGCAGCTCCTGCTCCCGTGGCGTGGGATCGACCAGCAGCTGCAGGGACTCATCGGCGTGGGTTGCGAGCAGCACGGCGTCGAAGCTCCGGGTCGTGCGGTCGGCGAAGGTGAGCTGCGCGGCATCGCGATCGCGGCGGACCGCGATCACGGGGCAGCCGGTGTGGATCCGCTCCCGGTAGGGCGCCGTCAACGGGCCGAGGTAGGAGGAGCTCCCTCCGGTCACGGTGCGCCACTTGTGGTGGGTGGTGACCCCGAGCAGCCCGTGGTTGGAGAAGAACCGCAGCAGGGTGTCGATGGGCAGCTCGGCGATGACCCCGGTCCCGGACGACCAGATGGCCGCCGCCATCGGCAGCAGGTAGTGGGCGCGGAAGCCGTGCCCCAAGCCTGCCACCTCGAGGAACCTGCCGATGGTCAGCGACGAGGTCCGACCGTCGGCGACGATGCGCCGTCCGAGCCGGTTGAAGCGGGCGATGTCGGCGAGCATCGCGAGGTAGCCGGGCGACAGGAGGTTGCTGGGCTGGGCGAGCACGCCATGGGCGCTGCCGGCGTACTCCAGGTCACAGCGGTCGCACCTGAGCGACCACGACATGTCGGAGGCCTGGGTCAGCACCCCCAGCTCGTCGAACAAGCGCACCAGCAGGGGGTAGGTCGCCTCGTTGTAGACGATGAACCCGGTGTCGACCGGCAGCGTTGACCCGTCGCCGCGGGGCGTGGACACCGTGTGGGTGTGACCCCCGAGGCGGTCCTCGCGCTCGAAGACGTGCACCTCGTGGGAGCGGGACAGCAACCAGGCGCTCGCAGCCCCGGCGATGCCGGTCCCCACCACTGCGATGCGCACCGCGTGCCTCCTGGGAGCCTGGACCGGCGCCGGGCGCCGGGCACGCGGCACAGCCTACGGGCCTGCGGTGGTCTCACGACACGACGACGCCCCGGGCACCACGGCCACCCCCCGTCGGGCCGTGGTGCTCGAGGCGTCGAGCGAGAGCGTGCCCGAGGCTGGGCTCCTCGGGAACCGTGAGACCACCGCTCTTCCTAGGGTGGTAGTAGCACCACCATCACCGGGACCGTCGTGACCGCAACGGTCAGTAGCCTGCGGAAGGTGCCGCAACCACCCGGCGACCACCTGGCGAGGAGGGCAGCTGCCGTGGGCGACGACCGCCTCACCCTCATGATCGCCGAGGACGACTACCTGGTCAGGGAGGGCGCCCGGGCCGCGGTCGCCGCCGCCCCCCGCATCGAGGTGATCGGGACCGCCAGCGACGCTCCCGAGCTGCTCAGCCTCCTCGAGGACGCTGTCCCCGACGTGGTGCTGCTGGACATCCGCATGCCCCCGACGTTCACCACCGAGGGCATCGACCTCGCCCACCACGTCCGCCACCACCATCCGGGGGTCGGCGTCGTCGTGCTGTCGCAGCACGACGACCCCGAGTACGCCCTGGAGCTGCTCAAGGACGGGTCGGCCGGGGTCGCCTACCTGCTCAAGGAGCGTCTCGGTGACGCGGACCGCCTCGTGCAGGCGATCGACGAGGTTCGCGACGGCGGCTCGATGCTCGACCCCAGGATCGTGGAAGCCCTGCTGGAGGCCCAACGGCGCCGGTCCGCCTCTCGGCTGGCCGGGCTGACCCCCAGGGAGCTGGAGGTCCTGGCGTTGATGGCCTCAGGACGGGGCAATGCCGCGATCGCCCGGGAACTCACCATCACCGACCGCTCCGTCGAGAAGCACACCAACGCGATCTTCCGCAAGCTCGGGCTGGCCGAGGAGATCGACCTCAACCGACGCGTCGCCGCGGTCCTGTTCTACCTGCAACGCTCCCACGACTGACCCCGACGGGCGCGTGAGGGGGAAGGCCGCATCCACCTGGGTCCCCTCCCCGGGAGCCGAGGTCAGATCCAGCACACCGCCGAGCGCCTGGACGCGGTCCCGCATGTGCATCAGCCCACCCCGATGCCCCTGTCGGTGAGGGTCGAAGCCGACCCCGTCATCGTGGACGTGGACGTAGAGGTGGGTGTCGTCGCCGCTGATCTCGACGTGGAGCCGCGAGGCCTCGGCGTGCTTGATGGTGTTGACCACCGCCTCGGAGACCAGGAAGTAGGCGTTGACCTCCACCTCGTCGTCGACCCGTGGGAGAGGATCCGGCGTGAACCACAGGTCGACCGGCAACTGGAGCTTGGCGGAGAGGCTGAACAGGGCCGGGCCGAGGCCGCGATCGCTCAGGATCGCCGGGAACAGCTGCTGGCCCGTCGACCGCAGCTGGTCCAGCAGGTGGTCGATCGACTCGGCGAGGCCGTTGGTGACCGCCTCGACCCGGTCCGGATCCTGCTCGAGCTCCCGGCGGGCCGCCCCCACCTGCATGCGCAGGACCACGAGCTGCTGCTGGATGCCGTCGTGCAGGTCCTGTGCGATCCGCCGCCGCTCCGCGTCCTGGACACCGACCATCCGCCGGGCCGCATCCTGAAGCGCCTCCGCCTGGCGCTTGATGACGAGCAGCTGGGCCCTGAGCCCCCGCCGCATCCGCTCCAGGGCCTCGGCCAGGCGCCCGATCTCGTCGCTGCGCTCGATGTCGAAGGAGCGGTCGAGGTCACCGGAGGCGATCGCCGTGGCGGTGGCGGTCAGACCGATCAGGGGGCGGGTGATGACCTTCGCGAGCGCGAAGGCCAACCCGCCGCCGACCACCAGCAACAGGAC
Organism: Nitriliruptoraceae bacterium; assembly: GCA_003554005.1. GTDB lineage: Bacteria > Actinomycetota > Nitriliruptoria > Nitriliruptorales > Nitriliruptoraceae > T1Sed10-7. The sequence goes on along the minus strand of PWEU01000189.1, from coordinate 14,809 downwards.
CATCATCAGCGCCCGCGTCCGCGCCAGCGCCCCATCGAGGGTGGCCAGCGGGTCGTCGGAGACCAGCCCGACCGCCGCCGGGGTGTCCCAGGCCCGCTCGGCGCCGAGCGCCACGTAGCGGATCAGGCGTCCGTCCTCGAGCTGCTGGATCTCGCGGAACAGGTCCGATCGGCCCTCCGGCGGTGCGCCGACGCGGGCGTCGTCGGTGGCAGCGACCACCTCGCCGTCCACGACCAGCTCGATCTCGTCGACCCCGGTCTGCGCGAGGTAGCGACGGGCGGCCACGTTGTTCAGCGGGAACCCGGTCACGAGCAGGCGCGGTTGCGCCCCGAGCCGGTCGACCGAGAGCACGTGGACCAGCCCGTATCCGCCTCCCTCCAGCGGGACCACCCGCTGGCTGCTGCTCGCGCGCCGGGCGACCTCGGTGGCCACGCCGGGGGGAGGCGGGGCGACGCCCTGTCGCGACGGCAGGCCGAGCGTGCGGACGTCCCCGCTGGCGACCTCGACCACGCCCACCAGCTCCAGCGGGGCATCCGAGGTCCGCACCACCGACAGGGTGCGGCGGGCCAGCTCGTCGGCATCGTCGATCCCCCCAGGAGGAGCGGCGAGCAGCTGCTGGGACACCACCGACATCAGCTGGCTCGTCCGCAGGGCGTCGCTGGCGATGCGGGCATCGAGGACGTCACCGACCTCGCCGAACAGGGTGATGGCCTGGTCCTCGAGCTGCTGGCGGGTGAGCCGTGACTCCAGCACCACCGTCACCAGGCTGGCGACCGTCAGGGTGGCGACGAAGGCCGCCAGGACCCGGGGCAGCATGCCAGCCCCGGGGCGTCGCCACCACCGCGTCGGGGTCACCGTTCAGCGAGCCCCCGCTCGGCGGTGGCCTGGACCTGGCTCATCGCCTCCGCGGGGGTGGCCCGGCCGCTGAGCGCGGCATCGAGCCCGTCCCGGAAGGCGATCGCGACCTCGGGGAACGCGATCAGGGGCATGACCTGGGCGGGCTCGAGCTGCGCGACGAAGGCGGCGAGGTCCGGTGAGGTCGCGAACAGCGGCGCGTCGTAGGCGTCGACGCGGGCCGGCAGACGCCCCTCCTGCTCGGCGAGCGCCAGGCCGCCCTCCCGTTCGGTGAGGGCGAGCGCCAGGGCGAAGGCCAGCTCCTGCTGCTCACCGTCGCGGGGCAGGAACAGGCTGGAGCCGCCGAGCACCGTGCGCGGCTCGGTGGGGTCGTGCTGGGGCAGGGGGAGGACGGCGATGTCCTCGACCAGCTCCTCGGCCTCCAGCGGGCGCTGGGCGATCGGTAGGTCCCAGGAGCCCGAAGCGTGGAGGGCGGAGCGTCCGTCGGCGAAGGAGGCGACCGCGTCGAGGGCGAGGTCGACCGCCAACGGCGGGGGTGCATGTCCCTCCTCGACCAGCGTGGCCAGGACCTCGATCGCCGCGATCGTCCGGGGATCCTCGAAGGTGAAGGTCGGCAGCCCCTGCGCGTCCAACGCGGCCGTCCCGTCGGGCGCAGTCTCGAGCAGCTGGCCCCCACCGGCAACGATCCAGCCGTAGGCGGCCCAGCTGCTGGCGGTCACCGCCATGGCGTGGTCGGCGGCCTCCAGGTCGGCCAGGGTCTCGGTGGGCGCCGCGAAGTCGTCGGCCAGGGCGAGGTCGTCCTCGGAGAGCTCGGCCGCGGCCAGCAGCTCACGGTTGGCCATCAGCACCAGCGCGTTGACGTCGAGCGGCACGCCGTAGCGGCTGCCGCCCCAGGTGACGTCGAGGACCGCGCCGGGCAGGTAGTCAGCCGACGACAGGCCCTCGGCGTCCCCCCGCTCGTCCACCGGCTCGGCCAGATCGGCCGCCGCGGCGGCGAAGGCATGCCAGTGGGCCAGGTCGTAGGGCTGACCCAGCTCCCGGGCGGCCTCGACCAGCTCGGGGATCTGGGAGAAGGGCGAGCCCTGGACCTGGACCCGGACCCCCGCATGGTCCTGCTCGAACCGGTCGATCACCTCGCCCACCAACGGGGCCGACGCCCAGTCGTCGGCCATGATCACGCGGAGCGTCGTCGGCTCCCCGGCCGGCGCGGAGAACGTGCAGCCGACCGCGACCAGGGCGGTGAGCGCGACGAGTATCCGACGCATCCGCGGCAGCCTCCCGGGTCCGCGTCGTCGATGGGATCACACGGCCCGGACGCGGATGGTATGCCAGCCCTCGGCTCCATCCGGTGCGGGCCGTGAAGGACCCACTGCCTGCAGGCTGCCGTCGCCGTCGGTGGCGCGGACCGCCAGGCTGTGCTCGCCGGCGGTCAGGGTGACCTCCGCCCGCCACTGGACCCAGGTCGCGTCCGACAACGGCGGGACGAGCTCGGCGTTGGACGCCACCTCGCCGTCGACGAGGACCTCGACCACCTCGATGCCTCGGGTCGGCGCCCAGGCCACCCCGGCGACGACCACCGAACCGGCGGCCACCTCGTCGGCCATCCCCGGGACATCGATCCGGGAGGAGGTCTTGACCGGCCCCTCCTTCGCCCAGCCGCGGGGGATCCAGTAGCCGTCGACGCCGTCCCAGGGGGTCAGCTCGATGGCCGAGAGCCACTTGGTGGCGGAGACGTAGCCGAACAGTCCCGGGACCACCAGCCGTGCCGGGAACCCGTGCCGCATCGGGAGCACCTCGCCGTTCATCCCGACCGCGACCAGCGCCTGACGCCCGTCGAGCGCGGCGGCCAGGGGGAACCCGGCGGTGAAGCCGTCCACGGAACGGCCGAGGACCTGTTCCGCCGCCGCGGACGGTCCCGCCTCCTCCAGCAGCTCCGCCAGGGGCACCCCCACCCACCGGGCCGTCCCGATCAACGAGCCGCCGACCTCGTTGGAGACACAGGCGATCGTGGCGTCCACCTCGACCAGTTCCCGCGCCAGCAGCTCGTCGTAGCTGAGGGCGAGCGGGCGCTCCACGTCGCCGGTGATCCGCAGCTGCCAGTCGGCGAGGTCGACGCGGGGGAGCACGATGGCGGTGTCGATGCGGAAGAACCGGTCGATGGGCGTCAGGACCGGGCTGACCCCCTCGATCCCGGTGGCCAGGTCCTGCGCCGCCGCCACCGGCGGTGCGGGGATCATGGCCTGCGGTGCGGGGCCGCTGGGCGGGACGAGCCGGCTGGAGACCGACCGGCTCCCCCGGGCCACCGCCCCCAGGGTCGCGGCGCCCACCGAGGCCGCCACACCGAGCCGGAGGAAGGCACGTCGGTCCACGGGCGGATCGGTCGGACTCGGTGGGACCTGCGTCGGCCGCGGGGGCCGCAGACCCAGGTGGCCGAGGAGCCGACCGAGCAGGCCGATGGTCACCGAGGTGGCAGCGACCAGGGTGGCCACCACGATCGGGACCGAGGCCTCGGGCCGGCTGGCCACCGCGATCGCGGTCACGAGGGCGACGACGGTCACGGCAGCCGCGGCGGCTGGCAGGCTCATCGCAGCGAGCCGTCCGACCGCCGCCCCGATCAGCAGGGCCACGAGCAGTGAGGCCAGGGTGAGCACGACGCGGTTGGCCGCTCCCAGCACCTCGATGGCCGTGGTCACCGCGGGCCCGGGTAGCGCCGTGACGACCAGTTGTCCGAGGGCGTCCAGGGAGGAGGGGACCGCTGGGCTAACGCCCGCGACCACCTCCGCGGTCGCGATCCCGACCAACGTCGCGACCATCCCCGCGACCGGCGCGCCCCAGCGCGGCGGCTGCGCGACCACGGGCTCACGCTCGGTGGTCCCTGCTCCCACTGTCACGTCGCTCGGCTCCTCGGTCGCTGTGGTTCGCCGCCGGAGCCGCGCGGGACGGGCACCGGTCAGCCGCCGCACGCCCGGGACGTCGACCGCTGATCCGCGCGCACTGCGCTCACGACCAGAGGATCCACCAGGCGACCGCCGCGGTCGCGATGACGCCGACGAGGGTCGCGCCACCGAGCGCGAGCAACCACTGTGGTCCGGTCAACGGGGTCCTCCTGACGACGTGGAGCCAGCCGAACCGGCAGCCTAGACGGGTGCACCGTCGGTCTCCACGTGGGCGCTACCGTCCGGAGCGTTGGATCCCGGAGGGGTCGCATGTCACACACCCAGCGCCGCGGCGACGCCGACGACGCACCACCACCAGACGAGCCGCTCGACGGCGAGTGGTCCTACCGCACGACGCTGCGTGACGGCCGGAAGCTCCTGCTGCGTTCGATCCGACCTTCGGACCGGGAGCGGTTGATCGCCGGGCTGCGTCAGCTGTCCCCGGCGTCCCGCTACCTCAGGTTCCACGCACCCATCGACCAGCTCAGCGACACCCAGCTCGACTACCTCACCGACGTCGACCATCACGATCACGAGGCGATCGTGGCCCTCGACCTCTCGGACCTGGAGGTCCCGGGCGTCGGGATCGCCCGCTACATCCGCGAGCCCTACGAGCCGACCGTGGCCGAAGCGGCGATCACCGTGGCCGACGAGTACCACGGGCAGGGGGCCGGCACGATCCTGCTGGGTGCGCTGGCAGCCCGGGCCCGTGCCGCCGGCATCGAGGTGTTCCGCAACTACGTGCTCGACGGCAACCACGGCATGCTCGAGGTGTTCGACCACCTCGGTGCCGAGCGGGAACGCGAGGCCGACGGCCTGTGGCGCGTCGACCTCAAGGTGCCGGAGACCCCCGAGGACGTGCCGTCCTCGCCCGCCGGTCGCGCCTTCCTCGAGGCCGCACGCTCCGAGAACGTGTTGGCCAGCATCCTGCCCCCGATCTGGAGCCGGTGGCGACGTCGACGACGGGACGAGGCCGCGGAGACCGAGCAGGACGACCTGGACGAGCGCATCCAGGCCGAGCTCCTCGACAGCCAGCGGGATCTGGACGAGTGGTTGCAGTCCCGGGACGAGCGGTGACCGAGGCGAGCCCCGGAGCCGGCCCGTTCCAGGCCGGCGGTACCCCCGGCGGCCACACGGCGATCCGTCGGGCCAACCACCGCCGTGCGGAGCTCCGTCGCCGCCTCCCCCGGCTGCTGTTCGGCCTGGTGCTGTGTGGGCTGGGGATCGCCTCGATGGTGGCCGCGGACCTCGGGCTGGGCCCCTGGGACGTCCTCCACCAGGGGCTGTCCCGGCTCAGCGGCATCCCGATCGGCACCGTCGGCATCCTGGTCGGCCTCGTGGTGCTGGGCCTGTGGCTGCCGCTCCGGGAACGCCCGGGGCTCGGGACCGTGCTCAACGTGCTCATCATCGGCATCGTCATCGACCTGACGCTGCTCGTGCTGCACACCCCCGGCTCGCTGTGGCTCCGCACGCTGATGATGCTGGCCGGACCGCTGCTGTTCGCGATCGGTTCCGGCTTCTACATCGGCGCGGGGCTCGGTCCCGGACCGCGCGACGGGGTCATGACCGGCCTCGCCCGCCGCGGCGTGCCCGTCGGTGTCGCGCGGGCCGCGATCGAGGTGAGCGTGCTCATCGCAGGTTGGCTGCTCGGGGGGACCGTGGGAGCCGGCACGCTGGTGTTCGCCTTCGGCATCGGGCCGCTGGTCCATCTGTTCCTGCCGCGGCTCAGCCTGGCCGATGCCCTCGCGGACCCCGACGCGTGATCACCGGCAGCCGATCACCGGCAGCCGATCACCGGCAGACCGGGCTGATCGTCGGCCAGGGGTTGACCCACATGCCGCCGTGGCGTCGGCCGAGGTGCAGGTGCGGCGGGGTGGTTCGGGCGTTGCCGGTGTTGCCCACCGTGCCGATGGTCTGGCCTCGGGCCACGCTCACCCCGGGCTCGATGCCCTCAGCGACCGTGTCGAGGTGGGCGTTGTACCACTCGCTGCCGTCGCCGATCCGGTAGGTGACCGTGATCCCGCCGAGGCCCGTCGGTGCGGACGGCGGGTTCCAACGGACCACGGTGCCGTCGGCGACCGCGACCACGGGGGTCCCGGTGCCGGCGAAGATGTCGTTGCCCTGGTGGTACCGGCCGCCGGAGCGCGGGTAGCCCCAGTCGTTGCTGAAATCGCGCCCGGCGACGGCGCCCTGGACCGGGCAGACGATGCCGGAGACGCTCGGGCCACCGGCGGCACCGGGGGTGCTGAGGCGTCCTCCCCCCGGCGTGCTCGATGCGCTGCGGGACCTGCCGGAGTTCCCAGAGGTGGCCGCGGCCCGGGCGGCCTCCTCGGCGGCGGCCTTGGCGGCGGCCTCCTCGGCCGCACGTCGCTCGGCCTCGCGGCGGGCGGCCTCCTCGGCCTCCCTGGCCCGGGTCAGCTCGGTCTGCAGGGCAGCCTGGCGGGGCTGCACCCGGGCCAGCATCGACGCGGTCTCGGACTCGGACGTACGCAGGTCGGCGACCATGGCGCGCTGCACCCGCTCCGCCTCGGCGACCTCCTCGGCGACCGCTGCGGCTTCCTCCCGCAGCTGCTCGACGGTGCGCAGGGTCGCCACGGCGAGGGCTTCGGCCTGCAGCGCCTCGCCCTGCGCGATGGCGGCGTCGCGGGCGCGTTGCTCACGGGCCGTGCGCAGCTCGAACACGCCCTTGACCGTGGCGTCCTGGACGTCGACCACGGTCTCCAGCTGCTTCATGCCGACGGCGAAGGCGTTGGGATCCTCGGCACGCCGCAGGATCTCCAGGGCCATGGCACCGGCCTGGGCACCGCTGGAACCGAACTTGAAGGTGTGCACCAGGTGGGAGGAGAGCAGGACCTCCTGCTCGGTGAGCTCCTCCTCGGCCTCGGCGAGCAGGACGGTGGCGGCCTCGTGGGCCCGCTCGGCCGCGTCACGCGCCTCCTCGGCGTCGGCCAGCCCCATCTCCGCGAGGGTGACCTGCCCCTCCGCGGCCGTCAGCCGGGAGCGGGCATCCTCCAGGCGGGCGCCGACGGCCGCGAGGTCCTCCTCAGCACGACTGAGCTCACCTCTGACCGCTCCCAGCTCGCTCGAGAGGCCACGTCGTTGCTGCTCGGTCGCCTCGAGCTCGTCCTGCACCTCGCTGCTCGAGCGTTCCTGGGCCACCCCCGGGGCCGAGGGCACCGCGAGGCCGATCATGGGGGGCAGGAACCCGAGCACGAGCACAGCGATCAGCGCGCGGTGGCCGATGCCCCCCCGCCGAACTGCGCCGTCCGTCGTCCGCTCCGTCACCGCTCCCACCACGTCAGGCGCCGATCCGCTGTTGCTGGTGTACACGAACGTGGCTCACGTTGCCAGTGTGGCCAGATGGAACCTCCACCCCCCTGGGCATCGGCCCACCGCGTCCCCGCCTTGACCCCACGGCCCGGCCCGCTCGGCGCAGAGCCCACCGGCGCCGGCCATCGGCCGGACGTTACCCCCCCGTCGGCCCTCGACGGAACCACCCGGAGACGGCCAGCAGGACCGGTCACGGAACGAACTGGGACGGGTCGTTCCGGTCCAGCTAGCGTCGGGGCGGCGAGGTGGCCGGCGGCGGACATCGAGGGAGGCGACCGTGACGGACGGCGAGGTGCTGCGGATCGGGAACGGCTCAGGGTTCTACGGCGACCGCTTCGAGGCGATGGCCGAGCTGGTGGAGGGGGGTCCCCTGGACGTGCTCACCGGGGACTACCTCGCCGAGCTGACGATGCTGATCCTGTGGCGCACCCAGCAACGCACGCCGGACGCCGGCTACGCCCGCACGTTCCTGCGGCAGGCGCGCGAGCTCCTGCTCCCCTGCCTCGACCGGGGCATCCGGATCGTGGTGAACGCCGGCGGGCTGCACCCCTTCGGCCTGGTGACCGCGCTCCGCGAGCTCGGCCGCGAGCTCGAACGTGACCCGGCGATCGCCGCCGTGACCGGAGACGACCTGCTCCCCCGTCTCGAGGAGCTGACCGGTCGGGGTCGGGCCCCGGTCCACGCCCGGACCGCTCGCCCGCTGGCGGACCTCGGTGTCCCTCCGATCACCGCCAACGCCTACCTCGGTGCCCGAGGTATCGCCCGCGCGCTGGATGCCGGTGCCGACGTGGTCATCACCGGCCGCGTCACCGACGCGAGCCTGACCGTCGGCCCGGCGCTGTGGCGGTTCGGCTGGTCGGCGCAGGACCACGACCGGATCGCCGGTGCGATGGTCGCCGGTCACGTGATCGAGTGCGGCGCCCAGGCCACCGGTGGCAACTACGCCTTCTTCCGCGAGATCCCCGAGCTCGAACACGTCGGCTTCCCCATCGCCGAGCTCCACCGCGACGGCAGCTCGGTCATCACCAAGCACCCCGGCACGGGGGGTGCGGTGACCGTCGGGACCGTCACCGCCCAGCTGCTCTACGAGGTGGAGGGGCCGCGCTCCCTCGGGCCGGATGCCGTCGCCCGGTTGGACACGGTCGGCCTCCGCCCCGACGGTCCGGACCGCGTCGCGATCGAGGGGGTGCGGGGCGAGCCGCCGCCGGCGACCCGCAAGGTCGCGGTCAACACCCTGGGTGGGTTCCGCAACCGGGCGACCTTCCTGCTCACGGGGCTCGACATCGAGGAGAAGGCCGCGCTCGTCCAGCGCCAGCTCGCCCGGCGCATCGACCTCGACGGGATCGACCGTGTCCACGTCGACCTGGTCCGCACCGACCAGCCGAACGCCCCGACCAACGCGCAGGCGGTGGCGAGCCTGACCGTCACGGTGGAGCACCACGAACCGGAGGCGGTATCACGACGGCGGTTCGGCGACGCCTGCATCGCCATCGGCCTGGCGAGCTATCCGGGTTTCACCCTCACCGCTCCTCCGAGCGACGCCGAACCCTTCGGCCGGTACTGGCCCGGACTGGTGGCGGCCGAGGACGTGCCCGAGCTGGTGACACTGCCCGACGGCACCGGCGAGGTGCTGCCGCCGATCCTCGGGGAGCAGCCGGCCGCGTCGTCGGCGCCGGTCGCCGCCGTCCCCCCGACCCCACCGGTGCCCGACGGCCCCCGGGTCGAGCGCCCCATCGGGCTGTTGGCGGGAGCCCGCTCGGGGGACAAGGGCGGGGACGCCAACGTGGGCCTGTGGGTCCGCGATCCCGATCCCCTCGGTTGGCTGATGGAGGTCGCCGGGGATGTCGACGCGGTGCGCCGGCTCCTGCCTGAGGCCGAGGGACTGGACGTCGAGGTCCACCCTTTGCCTCGGCTCGCGGCGGTCAACGTCGTCGTCCGGGGGCTGCTGGGCGAGGGTGTCGCCTCGGCGGTCCGGCCCGATCCTCAGGCCAAGGGCCTCGGCGAGTACCTGCGCTCCCGGTGGGTACCGGTGCCGACGGTGTGGCTCGCCGACGACGACGGTGCAGGCGCTCAGTCGGAGCTGGCGCGGTAGCGGGTCCGCTCCCCCGACCCCGTCCGCAGCACCGTGCCCTGGGCGTAGAGCTGATCGAGGACGCCGCGGACGAGCGCCGCATCCCGCCCCAGCGCCGCCGCCAGGGAGTCGACCGTGGCCACCCGTTGGGCTCGGAGCTCAGCCAGCAGCGCCTCCTCGTCAGCAGCCTCGGCTCCGTCACCCGCGGCCAGACGCCAGGCCGTGGCCGACGCCCGCTCGACCAGCACCTCGAGCACCTCGACGTCCTCGACACCGGGTGGGGGGCCGAGCTGGCGCAGCAGACCGGCCGGGTCGTGGACCGGCGTCGGGTGCAGAGCGATCGCATCCAGGTCCCCCCGGGACCCGGTGAGCCCCATCGAGGGATCCAGCTCCCGCGCCGGGGACGCCGGCGAGGCATCGGTGCGACGCAGGGCACCCAGCAGGGCCTCCCGGGTCCGCCCTCTGAGGGTCAGCAGCAGGGTCGGGGTCCGGTCGATCTGGACGCTGGCCAGGGTGTGGACCGCCACGGCGTGCCGGCACCAGGCCTCCCGTTCGCGGCAGGTGCACCGGGGTGACAACTCCTCGAGCACCGGGACGACCTCGATGCCGGCCGCGGCCAGGGAGTCGACCAGGGCAGCTGACAGCTGGCCCTCCAGCAGGCTCGCGGTGGGGCGCAGGGAGGCGGCCAGCTCCGGGATGGCGCGCGCCCAGCCGGCCTCCCCGACCTCGGGCCACCCGATCTCGACCTGGTAGGGGCTGGCCCGGTCCTCCGAGACCCGACCGCGGACGACCCCGGGCGTCAGCGTCAGGTCCTCGACGGCGCCACGGCGCGCCAGCGCCTGCCCGCGCTGGATCTGCCGGGCGGCCGAGGGACCCGCCTGATCCAGGACCGCGAGCACCTGCTCCCCCCACCAGTGGCGCACGGTGGTCGCCATCCCCGAGGCGCTCACGACGCACCCCCGGGAAGGGCGACCAGCCGGGGCCGTCCGCCCACCGCCAGCGCGTCGTCGTCTCCCTGGGGCCCGTCGTCCAGCTCGTCGCTGTCGTCGAGGTGGTCCGTGGACAGCGAGACCAGCTCCTTGAGCTCCTCGTCGTCGAGCTCGGTGACCCACGCCTCCCCGCTGCCGACCACCGCGTCGGCCAGGGCCCGCTTGCGCTCCAGCAGCTCCGCGATCCGCTCCTCCAGGGTCCCGGCCGTGACCAGCCGGTGGACGGTGACGGTCTCGGTCTGGCCGATGCGGTGGGCCCGGTCGGTGGCCTGATCCTCCACCGCAGGGTTCCACCACCGGTCGAAGTGCAGCACGTGGGAGGCGCGGGTGAGGTTCAACCCCGTGCCCCCCGCCCGCAGGGACACGAGCAGGATCGGCGGTGCGTCGTCATCGGTCTGGAACCGGTGCACCATGTCGTCACGCCCGCCCAAGGGCACGCCACCGTGGAGGAAGGGCATCTCCGGGAGCTGGAGGCGCTCGGCGAGGTGGTGTTGCAGCAGCTCACCCATCTCGCGGAACTGGGTGAACACCAGGGCACGCTCGCCGGCGTCCACGATCTCGGCGAGGATCTCCGTGGCCCGCGCGAGCTTCCCGCTGCGCCCCGGCAGCACCCCGTCGTCGCGGAGGTACTGGCGCGGGTGGTTGCAGATCTGCTTCAACGCGGTCAACAGGGCCAGGATACGCCCGCGTCGCTCGAAAGCGGTGCCCCCGAGACCATCGGCTCCGAACGCCTGCTCGACCGTGGCTTGGTACAGCGCCGCCTGCTCGCGGGTCAGCGTGCAGGACACGGTGATCTCCTGCTTGGGGGGCAGATCCACCGCCACCTCGGGGTCGTCCTTGCGCCGACGCAGCACGAAGGGCGCGATCAGTCGCCGCAGCCGGGTGGCGGTCTCCTCGTCGTGCCACCGCTCGATGGGGACGGCGAAACGCTCGTTGAAGGCCCGCTGGCTGCCGCGCAGACGCGGGTTGGTCACGTCGATGATCGACCACAGCTCGGAGAGCCGGTTCTCGAGGGGGGTTCCCGTCATCGCGATGCGGGTGCGGGCGCGCAGGGATCGCGCGGCCTGGGCGCCCTTGGACCCCGGGTTCTTGATCTGCTGGGCCTCGTCGAGCACGACCACGTCCCACAGCGCGTCCTCGAGCCGGCCGATGTCGCGGCGGAGCAGGGCGTAGGAGGTCACCACGACCGACCCGGGGCGGAAGGCCCGGGCGGTCACCGGACGGTCGGCACCGTGGTGGCGGATCCCGGGGACCTCCGGAGCGAACCGGGCGATCTCCCGCTCCCAGTTGCCGACGACCGAGGTCGGGCACACGACCAGGTGCGGCCGATCCTGGTCCCGCGAGGTGAGCAGGGCGATGGCCTGCAGCGTCTTGCCGAGCCCCATCTGGTCGGCCAGCACCCCGCCCATCCCCAGCTCGCTCAGCCGTTGGAGCCATGCGACGCCGCGCTCCTGGTAGGGGCGCAGCTGGCCGTCGATGCCGACGATGTCGGCAGCCGCCGGGGCATCGCTGTGCCGCAGACGCTCGAGGAGGTCGAGCAGGGCGCCATCGGCCACGGCCTCCACCGACCCCACGTCACGCACCTGGAGCTGACCCGACAGGGCAGCCGCGAGCGCCTCGGTGAGCTCCAGCGACGCCGAGCCACCCGCCAGGGCGGTGATCGCCGAGGCCTCGGAGTGGTCGACGTGGACCCAACGCCCCCGCCAGCGCACCAAGGGAGCCTGGAGGCCGACGATCCGGGTGAACTCCTCCTCGGTGAGGGTGTCGTCGCCGAGGGCGACCTCGTAGCGCAGGTCGGTGAGGGAGGAGGCGCTGAGCCCATCTTCCCCCCCGGTCCGCATCGCGGCGGGGGCGGTGCTGCCGATGCGGACCCGGAGCCTGAGCCGCCGGGTCGAGGCCTCGACCAGCTCCCCGGGCACCGTGACCACCACGCCCGCGGCGGCGAGCGCGTCCCGGGTGTCGCCGAGGAGCGCGGCAGCCTCGTCCGGGGCGAGTTCGAGGCCGGTCGGGGCACGCTGCTCCAAGGTCCGGTCCAGGGCCGGGAACAGCCGGGCGGCGGCGGACAGACCCCGGATCAGGGTGGCCTCGGGGTCGTCGAGCCGTCGACCCGCCAAGGTCAGGGTGCGGCCCGCCCGCTGCCACACCTGGGCGGCGCCGAGTCGCTGCCCGGGGTCGGAGGGCGCGGCGAGGCCGATGGTGAGGTGCCAGGGCATCCCGGCGGCCCGCACCTCACCCGATACCTCGGCGTCCTCGCGCGGGGGCTCGAGCGCGAGCCACAGCCGGGCAGCGGTGTGACCAGCAGCACCGAGCACGGGTGCCGCCCAGTCCTCCAGGTCCTCGACCACGTCCTCCGGGGCGACCCTCAGATGCCCCACGGTGGGGTCGGTCCCGCGCAGGGCGTCGGCCCACATCTGCGCCCAGGGGCGCCGCGGCCCCCGTCGTCGCGGGTCGAGCTCCGGCCGGCGACCCTCCCGGGCACAGGCGTCGGCGACGGCGTCGAGGAAGGCGAGGACCAGCTCGCGTGCGCTCCATGGTTCACCCGTCGGCAGACGCAGGGCGTGGGCGGCCACCGGCATCGCCGCCGCGAGCTGCTCAGGTCGGCCGTCGGACCTGGCCACCGCACGCCAGACCCCGCGCACCTCGCCGGGGCTGTCGGTGGCGACGACGCTCGGGAGTAGCCGCCCGGCCGCCACCAACTCCAGCCCCAGCTTCGCGGCGACGCTCCACGCGAGCACCGAGGCGCTCGGGCGCGCCCAGGCGGGCTGTTGCGACCCGGGGGGCAGCGCAGCCAGCACCCGCAGCGTCGGGAGCAGCGGGAGACGGCGACCGGGGACGTCCGTGGCCAGGAAGCCCCCCCCCAGCCTGCGGAAGGTCGGGTGCTCGACCGGTGTCCCCGCGGGGAAGCCGAGCGTCTCGGCTGCGGCTTCCAGCTCGCCTTCGGAGGCGGGCGTCCCGTCCTCATCGGACGTGGCCCACAGCGTGAAGCTCCCGGACGCGGGCACCGGATCGCCCGGGACGAAGGTGAGCTGTGCGCGGGCGATCACGGACGCTCCAGGACGGTGACAGACGACTGGACAGCGTAAGGGTTCGCAGCTGGGGCGCCCGCGTCCGGGTGCTGCGACCGGGGTTGCGTCGTCTCGCCGCAGGTCATGGACAACAACCGGGCACGGGGTGCATCCTGTGCTTCGAGGGCACCGAACGCTGAGAGGAAGACCAACGAGACGCCGGCCGTTCCCAAGCGGAGGGCCCCGTCGAACGCCAGCAACGCCACACCGCCCCGTACCATCTGCTCCCACCTCCCGGAGGCGATCGTGTCCCACACCACGCACGCGACCGACACCGCGGTGGCCAACCCGCATCCGGCCACGGAACACGCCGTCGCTTGGCTTCAGCGTGAGTTCCCGGGCTGGACGATCGACGTCGATGCCACAGCCACATGGGAGGGCGACCTCCGTTCTCTGTGGATCGCACGACGCGACGGCCACCACCCCCAGGCCGAGTTGTCCGCTGCCAAGCTCCACAGCCGGCTGAGCGACTACCTGCAGCGCGAGGAGCGCCGTCGGGCGTTCTCGAACTGATGTCGCGCGGTAGCCGCACGATGTGCGGCGACGGCGTAGCAGGCCCGGCGACCCCGTCGCCGGGCCGCTCTCATGTCGGGGTGCACGCATGACCCTGGTCGATCTCATGCTGGGCCTCGCCCTGCTGGTCGCGATCGGCTCCGGCTGGCGGGCCGGCCTGCTGGCACGAGGGGCGATGTGGCTGGGGTTCGCGCTCGGCCTGCTCGCCGCAGCCTGGACCGTGCCGCTGGCCCTCGATCTGGTCCCCGACGCCATCGCCACCACCCGGTTCGTCATCGCCATCGGCACCCTGGCGGTCACCGTCACCCTCGTCGCGAGCACCCTCGGCCGCCTGGGCCGGAACCTGGGTCGCCGGGTCGCCGTGACCGCGGTGGCCGCTGCCGACAAGGTGCTGGGAGCGGTGGCCGGAGCGGGGCTGGTCCTGCTCGCCGGGTGGCTGCTGCTCCCGGTCGCAGCGGACCTCCCGGGGACCCCGGGACGACTGGCGGCGGACTCCCTCACCTCCCGGGTCCTGGTCGAACACGCGCCACCACCTCCGGACCTCAGCCACACGGCGAGACTGTTGATCGCCGGCAGTCGCTTCCCCGAGGTGATCGCGGAGCTCGGCCCCGTGCGCGCGGCGGGCCCGCCGCCGGAGTCGGTCACGATCGACGACGCGATCCTCGCCCGGGTGACCGACGCGACCGTGCGGGTGACGGCGCGAGGATGCGGGGCCCGCTACGACGGCTCGGGGGTGACGATCGCCGGCGGGTTGGTGCTGACCAACGCCCATGTCGTCGCCGGCTCGGAACAGGTCGAGGTTCGCCGCCCTGACGGTGTGGTGCGTTCGGGACGCGTCGTCGCCTTCGATCCCAACCGCGATCTCGCGCTGGTCGAGGTCGCCGATCTCGACCAGCAGCCCCTTCCGCTGGGACAGGCCAGCGCCGGGGACGAGGGGGCCGTGATCGGCTACCCCGGAGGACAGCCCGATCCCCGGGTCGCCGCCGTACGGATCCAGCAGCGGCGCACGGCTCTCGGCAAGGACATCCACCAGCTGGCAGAGACCGAGCG
>PWEU01000096.1 GCA_003554005.1 Nitriliruptoraceae bacterium | reverse complement strand
TCGCGAGCACGATCACGACGGGGACGAACACCGCAGAGATGCGGTCAGCCAACCGCTGGACCGGCGCCTTGCCACGCTGGGCATCCTGCACCAGCCGCACGATCTGCGACAGGGCCGTGTCGGCCCCCACCGCGGTGGCCTCCACGGTCAGCACGCCGCTGGTGTTGACCGTGGCCCCGGCGACCCGATCACCGGGCTGCTTGTCGATCGGCATGGACTCGCCGGTCAGCATCGACTCGTCCACCGACGAGGCGCCACCGACGACCTCGCCGTCGGTCGGGATCTTCTCACCTGGACGGACCCGCAGCAGATCACCGACCTGCCCCTCGGCGATGTCGACCAGCACCTCCTGGCCGTCCCGAAGGACCCGGGCCTGCTTCGCGCCGAGCTCGAGCAGCGCCCGCAGGGCATGGCCCGCCCGGCTCTTGGCGCGGGCCTCGAAGTAGCGCCCGAGCGACAGCAGCGCCACGATCGCCGCGGCCACCTCGAAGTACAGGAACCCACCGGTCAACAACGCGACCACCGAGTAGCCGTAGGCCGCGAGCGTGCCGATCCCGATCAGGGTGTCCATGTTCGCGCTGAACCGCCGCGCACGCCGGACCATCTCCCTGAGGAACGGCCAGCCCACGTAGAACTGCACCGGTGTGGTGAGCACGAACTGGGTCCACCGGGCCCACGGCTGCTCCCCGAGCTCGCCGGAGAACATGGCCAGCCACAGCACCACCAGCGTCGGCGGGGTGGCGACGATCACCCGCACCAGCCAGCTGCGCATCGCGCGGGCTTCGGCGTCCTCCGCGTCCTGGTGGTCGTCGTCCTCGGGCGCATCCGGCACCGGCTCGAGCTGGTAGCCGAGCCGGTCGATGGCCTGTTGCAGTTGCGCCAGATCGACGCGCTCGGGCTGGAGGGTGACCAACGCCCGGCCGGTCGCGTAGTTCCCCTCCGCATCCGAGACCCCCTCCTGCTTGGCCAGGGTCTTCTGGATGCGCGCCGCGCATGAGCCGCAGGTCATCCCCTGCGCCGCGAACTCCACCGTCCGCGGGTCGTCAGCGGTCGGCTCGATCGTCGTGCTCGTCATGTGCCTGCTCTCATCCGTCGCAACAGGGGAAACTGTACCCCCCTAGGGTATAGGCCACAACCGGTCGTCCCGACATCGGTGCTGGCCACGCCGTGTCCATGCTCGACCAGCGGGCTGACGTCAGCCCTGTGCGGCTCGGTGACCGTCGGCCGCAAGGACGGCGAGGCGACGCTCGAGGTCGTGGGGTGCGGCCGTACCAGCCGGTGCGACCTGGGGAGTGATGAGGTCGCAGGCGCGGTCGAGCCGGCACGCAGGTGGTCACCGACGGGCTCAGGAACTGCTTCCAGTGGTGCACCGGGCAGCGTCGTGGGTGAAGCGATGGTTGCTTGGGACCCACCAGGGCGCCGTCGAGACGGCGCATCTACAGAGCTACCTCAACGGGTTCTGCGTCCGGTTCAACCGCCGCAGGGCCGCGGCCAGCGCCTCGCAGAACGGTTGCCTGTCGGCCTCGGCCTCGAACGCGCTGTTCGACCTGCACGCGGTGAGGACACCGA
This sequence comes from Nitriliruptoraceae bacterium, assembly GCA_003554005.1. GTDB lineage: Bacteria > Actinomycetota > Nitriliruptoria > Nitriliruptorales > Nitriliruptoraceae > T1Sed10-7. The sequence goes on along the minus strand of PWEU01000096.1, from coordinate 15,974 downwards.
GCCCCACGATGGCCAGGGCGATCGTGACGTGCTGCATCTTGAGGCTCCCCGCTGATGCCGGCGCACTAGGCGGTGTTGTGCCGACCTCCTGTGGCAACCAGCCTCGGGCGAGTTGCGGCGAGACTGCGGTGAGCCCCCCGGGCCGCAGGATGGCCTTCGGTGTTCGCCGAGCCTTCCTTGCGGCCGGCGTGCCTGCCCCGTGGGTCTGGCCCGGAGCTACGTCACCGCCGGCTCACCGGCACAACTCACCCGAGCCCGCTCGCCAGGACGGCTACGGCGACCGGGGCCAGGACTATCCCTGTCACGAGCACCACGAGGTCGACCACCAGGACCCGCGCACCGGTCCGACCCAGACGCTGACGCGCCCGGCGCCGCACCGCGGAGGGCCAGCGCGCGCGCTGCAAGCCTGTGGTCAGCCGCCACCTATCGATCCAGGGCAGTGGGTGCCACGGTCCGCGCTGCAGCGCTCGGTCGGCCTCCTGCTGCAAGCGTGACGCAAGCGGCATCGCCAGCACCAGCGACAGCACCGTCGAGGCGAGCCGGACCGCAGGTGCAGCCACCAGTAGCAGGGGCGTCGGGGAACGCAAGAGCGCCTCGAGCCCGGCCACGGAGGTCAGCTCGGGATCGAGTCGGTCGGGATCGTCGGCCACGCCGGTCAGCACGACGACGATGGCGCCGAACCACAGCAACGGCCAGAACAGCCGCCGCAGGAGCCACGACACCAGGAGCCCTGCGGCGTCCCGACGTCCCGGTCCGAGCACGTCATCCGGACCGATCAAGGCGAGGTCCCCGCGGTCCGAGCAGCCGCGATGACCACGCACGGTCCGCCGGTCCGTTGCCGGTGGTGGCGCTCACGCATCCTGGACACTCCCTGCTCGGCTGCACCGCCGAGGTCCCCATCCGTGGGCTCGTGACCATACGCTGTGCTATCAGCCTGTTGCGCACCGTGACGTTCTCAGTCATCCGGATCGCACCTCACCTCGTAGGTACGTCATGGGCGCGGAGCAGCGACGGGGATGGTCATCCACCGCCACGATGGCGGCTGGTTCGGCCCTGCTCCTGCTCGCTGCAGTGCTGCTGCTCCGGCCCGCGGTGTCAGCCCCGGGGCTCGCGCCCTGGGCCGCTGCCGCCTTCCTGCTCGCAGGGTCGAGCCAGCTGCTGCTGCTCCGCGGGGTGCGTTCCTGGCGGTCGCTCTCCGGCGGGGTCTGGCTCGGGATCGGCCTGGTGCTGCTGCTCTGGCCGGCACCGTCCACCTCCGTGCTCACCGGTCTCGTGGGTACCGGGCTGCTACTTGTCGGCGTCGTCGACCTCGTCATCGTGCTGCGCTCGCGTCGGGACTCGGCGGTCCGGTTCGCCGGGGCAGCCGGCGGCATCACCCACGGGGGGCTCGGCCTCGGCGTGCTCCTGTGGCCCTCGATGTCCGCCTTCACCCTCGGGGTCGTCCTCGGCGCGTGGCTGCTCCTGCTCGGGATGCAGGTGCTCGTGACGGCGCGGGACCGCCAGCGCGTGCCAGCTGATATGGGGACGGCTCCGATCCGACGGCGCTCCGTCGCGGCTCGGCTCGCTGGGGGCATCTCGATGCTGCTGGTCGCGGCACTGGCGGTGGCAGCCGCCATCGTCATCGAACGGGACACGACCCCCGACCCCGGCGATTTCTACACCAGCCCTGGCGAACTCGACCAGGCCCCGGGCTCGCTGCTGCGTGTCGAGGTGATCGACGACTACGTCGACGGCGGCACCGCGTACCGGGTGCTGTACACCAGCCGCGACCTGTTGGGTGCTCCCGTCGCCAAGAGCGGCGTGGTGGTCCTGCCGGAGGGTGGGTCGGTGCCCGATGGTGGCCGTCCGGTGCTCGCCCACACCCACGGCACGATCGGCATCGATCGCTCGTGCGCCCCGTCGTTGCTCGATGCGAAGCATGCCGAGCAGCTGTGGGGGCTCGAGGGGTTCCTCGCCGACGACTGGATCGTCGCCGCACCCGACTACCTCGGCCTCGGCGGCGAGGGTGACCATCCCTACCTCATCGGCCGGGTCGCCGCGCACGGCACGCTCGACATCGTCCGCGCTGCCATCGAGCTGGCTGCAGGCGACGCCTCACCGCGCTTCGCGGTGGCCGGACACTCCCAGGGCGGCCACGCGGCCCTGTTCACCGGCCAACGGGCGGCACGGGACGCCCCGGAGCTCGAGCTGATCGCGGTCGCCGCGCTGGCGCCTGCGTCGGATCTGGCGGCGTTCATCGAGACCAACGACGGCACGGTGCTGGGCAACCTGCTCGGGGCGTACGCAGTCTCGGCCTGGGACCGGGCCTTCGACGACATCGACGCCGCGAGCATCGTCCATCCCGCCGTGCTGCCGATCCTGGACCGTGTCGCCACGACCTGCTTGGCTCCCGGGCCGGAGCTGATGGCCCTGCTCCTGCAGGCGGAGCTGCTCAAGCTGGGCTTCCTGCTGTCCCCCATCTGGGACACCGAGCCGTGGGCGAGCCGCATCGCGGACAACACCCCGGGAGGCCAGCGATTCCACGCCCCGCTGCTGCTGGTGCAGGGCACCCGGGACTCCCTGATCCGCGCCGACATCCAACGGGCGTTCAACGACCGGCTGTGCGCCAACGGCCAGGGGGTGGAGTACCGCGAGATGGACGGTGCCGGCCATCTGGACGTGAGCCACCAGGCCGGTGACACGGTGGTCAGCTGGCTGACCGAGCGGCACGCCGGGGTCCCCGCGCCAGGGACCTGTCCGGCCCTGCCACGCCCTGCGGACACGCGCCACGCAGCCACGGATCCCGTGCCATCACCCCTGTGAGCTCGGGGGTGACGGCAGCCCCAGGAGTTCGCTTCTTCTGTCACGAGCGGTTGCGTCGGGCCGATCGCAGAGCGGCCTGTGGAAGGGCGGCCTCGGCCGCGATACGCGCAGTACCGTGGAGCCCTGGCGGGACCCAAGCTGGACAAGTAGGCGGCAACGAGCGGAGGAAGCGATCGCGTTCGACCGCATCACCGTCGAGCCTGACAAGCTCGAGGGGACGGCCTTGCATCCATGGCCCGCGCATCACCGTCGAGACCGTGGTGCTGTAGCGCGAAGGTCATCGAGCTTCGCGCCGATCTGACGTGTTCGACGTTGCAGGCTCGCGCGTGGCCGTCGTCCGAGGTGAGCGCCGAACCCCGCGAACGTCGCCTGCCAGCCGAACAAGCCGATTCCGATCCTTGCGAGGAAGGCCAACCGGGCACCCAGGGATCTGATGCGATCGGCCAGCGCCGCCGTCAGTGCGGTGACGTACAGCACCGTCGCCGGGTTGATCGCGGTCAGTGCGACGACGTGGGCGAAGGTCCGAGCTGGTCGGGCGCGTGCTGTCTCAGCGTTCTCGTCGAGGCGGCCGTCGTCGGCCGTTGAGCGGCGTGCGTGCAGGAGGCCGCGAACGAAGGGCACGCAGCAGGAACGCCCCAGAGCGGGGCCTACGACGCCTTCCGTGGTGGAGGTGGTCGGATCTGAACCGACCGCCCCTTCGGTGCGAACGACCGGACCTGAGCAGGATCCAACCTTCCGAAGGAGCCAGAGCCGGGGCCCATCCGAGCGAACAGGGCACTCCGGAGTCTCGACTACTGGGACTGCATCACAGCTGCGCCGCAGGAGAACCTGGCCCCTTCCGGCATGTTCCCGCACGCTCTTCAGCGGATCGTGGTGCTCCAAGCGCGGTGCACCGTGTCAACGAGTCATACCTGCCATCACGCTGAGAGTGGGTCACTGCCGGTGCCACGGGTCGATGATGTCGAGTCCGTCGAACCTCGCGAAGTCCTTGGTGTTGCGGGTGACCAGCGTCATCCCATGGACCAGTGCGCTGGCACCGATGAGCGCATCGCGGAAGGGAGCCGGATCGGGAACGTGCAGCGCCGCCGCACGTCGCGCGACCGTCGCGTCGACGACGAGGACACGTTGGTCGAAGGCTGCCGCGACGCTGTCATCGAGCCAGCGACGGAGCACGGCTCCCTTGGGTGGATCAGCACGCTCGGCGAGCAGCACCCCGTGCTCGAGCTCGTGGATCGTGATCGACGACAGGAACAGCTGACCCGAGGGGACCTCGGACGCCCAGGCGCCGACCCCGGGATCGGCCTTGCCAGAGCGCACCTTGCGCAGCTCCGACACGACGTTGGTGTCGAGCACGAACATCAGCTGAACTCGGCCGGACGCGCGTGCTCGGCGGACGTCGGCAGTACCAACTCGATGTCCTCGACCCCGGCAGGCTCGGCCAGCCGGTCCAGGACATGTTCGGTGCCGAGCAGCCGCTCGTAGTCGTCGTAGGCCAACAGCACGTGGGCGGGACGGCCGCGATCGGTGATGTAGACCGGACCGTGCGCCGCAGCCTTCTTCGCGCCGCTGGTGTCTTGGTTGAACTCCCTACTACTCATCCTGGTCACCATCACCCAGCTCCCATGTAGATACGTTACTACTTTAGGGTGGTCGATGTCGTTCCGCAAGGTCATCCGGTGCGCGGCCGAAGACGCCGAACGAGCCCGTCGGCCGACACGGAACTCCGGCGCGTTCCTCGCGGCAACGTGCAGGACTGCCCCGGTCTCAACACCACGCCACATCGCTGGATCCGCCCGTTCGGCGTCAACGGTACTGCCGCGCGTTTTCTAGACTTCCCGGGTCATGGCTAACCTGCTGATGGAGCTACGCGTGCCGCCGGCTCTTCGCGAGCGGGTGGCAGCGATGCTGAGGATCACCGATGGCGTCGCGTCCGACCAGCTCGATGAGGAGTATCGCGATCTCTCCTGGGCGCTCCTGGGCAAGCTGGCGCGCAAGCGCCCGTTGGACCTGGCGTTCGCTCGCCGCGAGCACCTCGCCGATCCACTCACGGCGTCGTTCTTCCGCTACTCCACGATCCCTTGACGCGGTCAGCCGGCGCATCGGCGAGCCAGCACGCATGAGGAGCGACGCGTGGCCAGAAGACGGGAACCCAACCGAGGCAGCAGCCGTCCCCACCGCACCGACGCGCCCGGCTCGAGGCCGTCACCGGACGGCGAAGCGGACCTGCTCGGCGACTGGGACCCCGAGCACCTCGATCTCACCCTGCTCAAGCGACGCTTCGACCGGTGACGACGTCATGAGCACACGACTGACCCCGCGATCCGTCGCACGACCGTCCTGCCGCAGCCGACGAGCGAGGGAGACGTAGGATCCGCGACACGACCGGGCCGGCAGGACAGGAGCAGACGATGACGGAGGACGAAGCCGGCGCCCATTGTTCATGGCCGAGGCGGCCTACGCCCACAGCATCGTCATGTCCGCGATCGGCAACGTGGACGACTGCATCGCCAGCCTGGAGCAGGCACTGGAGCTCGTCCCCACCTACGCACCGGCGATCCTCGCGCTGGGCTCGATCGACTACCAGCTCGACGACGTCGAGCAGGGCCGCCGACGGCTGTTCTCGCTGCTGGACCTGGCCGAGCTAGGTGCGCACGAGCGCGCGCCGGACCTCGCCGAGATCCTGGACCTTGCCGGCGACTTCCTGATCAGCCGGTCCGACTACCGCGATGGCCTCGAGCTCTACCAGCGGGCCGTCGCTCACTTCCCCGAGACCGCAGCACTCCACCAAGGGCTCTGCCTGTGCGCCGGGCACCAGGGTCACCCGGAGATCGCCCTAGCCGCGGCCGAAGCTGCGCTCGCCCTCGAGCCGGACAACCAGGAGCTCGTCAACGACCTGGGCTGGACGCACTACGAGCGCGGCGAGCCCGATCGCGCCCTGCCGTTCCTGCAGCGGGCCGTCGAGCTGGACCCACAGGATGAGCTGGCCGCGGAGAACCTCCGCATCTGCCTCGAGGCACTCGATGAGCACAGGTGAGCGGCGCCCGAGGTGGCGCTGCCGACCGCACGCCGGGCGAGTTCCGCCGCAACCAGAACTGGATCGGTGGGTCCTCCCCGTCCAACGCCCGCTTCGTCCGGCCACCGGTCGAACAGGGGCAGGCCGCCCTGTACCAGTGGGCGATCGCGAGCCACGCCGATGACGACCTACCGTCCGCGATGACAGCGACTGGGAAGGGTGGCTGGCCTGGTTCCTCGACGGTGTCACCGCTACCGCCACGGAGGCCACGAGCACGGTGCGCGTCATCCTCGACCTCCGTGAGCGCGACCGGCAGCACATCGCGGAGCTCGGCCAACGCGCCGCAAACGCCTACCGCCTCCACGACCACCGGTCCTCGGGCCCCTGGCCACCGCAGCCGAAACAGGTCGCGCCGGGCGCTTGCAGGACGCGTGATGCCCGGATGTTGTGGTGAGACTGCGGTGAGCTCACCACACGCGAACGAAGTGGACCTCCCCCTACCCTGCGAGAACCGCCTTCTGGATGCGTCTAGAAGGCGGTTCTCGTGATGGAGGTGATCGGATCTGAACCGACGGCTTCTTCGTTGCGAAGCCAGTGCCCATGCGGGGCGGCCGTTCGGCCGGAAGAGGCCGATCCAGGTTCGTACGAGCGCGAATTCGGATGTAGGGGGCCTATCCGGACCGAGCCTCCGGCCGCGCAGCGAGAGGCAGACGGAGGCGTTGGGAGGCAGGCAGAGGCAGGCGCGTGTGTCCTTCTGTGTACTTCTCGCCGCCTCGCCGCCGACTCCCCCCTTGGTCGCCGAAAACCGTAGCGCTCGTCGCCGGCGATACAGATCTCTGCAGCGGCTCCCGGAACAAGCCCAACCGCGATCGTTGAACAACGAGCGTTGCGACGACGTATCATATCCCAACCGAATTGCCGGTATCGTTGGGATAAGCGTGGACCGATCAATCTACGTTGACAAGACCTTCGGCTCCGTCCAACGCGTTCCAGGTCCATACAGCTACGACCACTACGTCCCCTCCCCGCTGCCGCGCCGCCTGGTCCTCGACACCGCGACCGCGCGGGCCCTCTCCGACGCGGACCGAGCCCTTGGCCGGTTGGCCGGTGCAGGCCGTCTGCTACCGAACCCGCATCTACTGGTCGACCCGTACCTGTACACCGAGGCGCTCGCGAGCTCGCAGATCGAGGGAACTCAGGCATCGCTATCCGAGGTGCTCGAAGCGGCCGCCGAGGACGCCGACTCACCGAGCGTGGACATCAGAGAGGTCCAGAACTACATCGCCGCATTCGAGCACGCTCGCAGTCGCCTCAGCGACCTGCCGTTGTCGCTGCGCCTGCTGAAGGAGGCGCATCAGCGGCTGCTGACCAACGTCCGGGGTGAGGAGAAGACACCAGGGGAGTTCCGAATCAGCCAGAACTGGATCGGCACGCCGGGGCGCTCGCTGGAAGAGGCGACCTTCGTGCCCCCCCGGCACGAGCCGGAGATGGTCGACGCGCTCCGCGACTGGGAGGCGTTCATCCACGAACGCGACGGCGAGCACCCGCCCCTGATCGTGTGCGGCCTGATCCACTACCAGTTCGAGACCATCCACCCCTTCCTCGACGGCAACGGGAGACTCGGTCGACTCATCATCATCCTGTACCTCATCGACATCGGGGAGTTGCCCGAACCGTTGTTGTATCTCAGCCCCTACTTCGAACGAGATCGCAACGCCTACTACTCCCACCTGCAGGCGGTGCGTGAACGAGGCGAGATGCAGGAGTGGCTGCAGTACTTCCTGCACGGCGTCGCGGTCCAGGCCCGGGACGCCCTCGACCGCGCCGAACGCCTGACCCATCTGCAGTCGCGCTACCGCCTAGTGCTCGCTGGGGATCGCAGCAACGCACCCCACCTCATCGACCCGCTGTTCGCCAACCCTGTCATGACGACCCAGCGGGTGATGCGACTCCTTGGGGTGACGAACGCAGGCGCCAACAACGTCCTGCGACGGCTCGAGCGGCGCGGCTGGCTGCGGCCAATGCACGTCGGTGGCCGCGGCGGCCGCATCACCTGGATCGCTGACGACATCATGACCATCCTCACAGAGCCGTCGAGCTAGCAGGCTCAACTCGAGAGGCACACCCCGGGCTTGTGGGCCCCTCTGGCGCGGTGGGACAACTCACCGATCTCGCAGGACGGGGAGCAGCCGCGCGTGTCCACACCTGGCAGAGCCTGTGCTGCTCGCGGTGACGGAGCTCTCGGGCTCCACGATCTGGAGCGCCGCTCCAAGTGTGCACTTCTGTGCACTCCGCCGAACGCGCATCGAACAGCACTCAACGGAAAACGCCCCGCAGCGGGGGCTACGAGGCGTTTTCGTGGTGGAGGTGATCGGATTTGAACCGACGGCTTCTTCGTTGCGAACGAAGCGCTCTGCCAGGCTGAGCTACACCCCCAGGCCAGACCCGCGACCGGGCCATCGAGCGAGCGCGGATGGTAGCCGTGGCCAGTGAAGGGCGCCAACGCGCCCCCGGTGCCGCCCGACGCCCAACTCGGGTCAGGTCCGATCGCGCTCCAGGGCCTCGCGGTGGGCCTCCAGCGCACGGCGGAGGTCACGCTGCCCGACCGCGGCGGTCAGGTCGCCCCGGGTGCGCTCGGTGATCGCGCGAGCCGCGTCGGTCGCCCGCCGCAACCCGCGGGACAAGCCGTCGGGCACGTCGATCGTCACCAGCGCCGCGAGGATCTCCTGCATCAACTCCAGGTGGCGCTCGCCGGTGTCCAGGTCCCCGCCACGCACCCGATCGAGGCTGGCGCGACGCAGTTCGCCGACGGTCTCGGCCAGACCGTGCAGCCACGCCACCTCGTCGACCCCGAGGGCCTCCGGGCCCGGGAGCCCCTCGCCAGCGATCGCGGCCCGGGTGAGCTCGGCTTCGGCGACCTCCTTGGCAGCATCGGCCACGAAGCCCGCATGCAGCACCTCGGGATGCGCCCCCGCGGCGTCCACCGCCCGGTCCAGGCACGCCCGCGCCTCGGTCAAGAGCGAGGCGACCCGCTCCCCGTCACCGCGGTGCGCCGCCCGGATCGCGTTCGCCGCGGCCCGGATCGCGTCGCGGGAGGCTGCCAGCGCCACCTCGCGGGCCTCGTGTCGGGCCTCCAACTGCTCACGGATCGGGGCGACCGCCGCCACCAGGTCCTGCGAGGCGGTCACGTCACCCTTCCCAGCGACGCAGCCGCACCGTCCCGGAGCCCACCCACGCGTCCTCCCCACCGACGGCCACCTGGCCGGCGTCACCGATGTTGTCGCTGTCGATGGCCAGCTCGCGGACCACATGGCGAGCCTGATCACGTTGGTGCTTCAGCCGCCGCAACACGATGACGTAGGCCGCGGTCGCCCCGAGGGTGGCGGCGAACACCAGCCACGCAACCCCCTGGACGAGCAGTGCGAGCCCGAAGGCCAGCACGCAGACGAGCAACGACCGGACGAACCAGACCCGCCGACGGGCGATCACCGGGTCCTCTCCCACCGGACCGGCGGCGGGCGCGATCGTGTCATCGACCGGGCGAGCGACGATGCGTGCGGGATCAGCGGGGACCATCAACCGTCTCCCTCTGCCACCACCGTGGCGATCGCTGCGGAGCACGTTCATGGCGCGTTCGAACCCTCCGACGGTCACGTGGGGTGCGGTGTTGTGGGCTCGAAAGGCACCTGGGAGGAAGAGTGCGGCCCACACCAGGATGAGCGGCACCAGGACCTCGTTCACGCGTCGACGCCACCTGGCACTGGCCCACCTCCGCGCTCCACCCGGTCACTCCACCGGCGTAGGGCGGCGACCGTAACACCGCCGAGGTCGGTCTCGAAGCACCCCCGACCGTGCGCCAGGGCGACGGTGGACGTGCGGTCCACGGGGCGTGGAGGACGGACCCGGGCTGGTCGGTCGTCACCACGTCGCCGGCGCTCACGACAGCACCACGTCGCCGCTGCGCCCGCCTCGCTTCTCACGCAGCCGGAGCTGCGTGACCACCACGTCCCGTTGCACGGCCTTGACCATGTCGTACAGCGTGAGCGCCGCCACGCTCGCGGCCGTCATCGCTTCCATCTCCACCCCCGTGCGGTCCAGCGCCCGTGCGGTCGCGGTGATCACCGCGACACCCTCGTCCCGTGCCACCTCGACGTCCACCTCCACCGAGGTCAGCGCCACCTGGTGGCAGAGCGGGACCAGTTCGTCGGTGCGTTTGGCCGCCTGGATCCCGGCCAGCCGGACGACCGGTAGCGCGTCGCCCTTCGGCAGCGCCCCGTCCACCAGCAACCCCGCGGTCGCCGGGGTCATGTGGCCCTCGCAGCTGGCGACGGCGGTACGGGCCGTGACCGGCTTCTCGCCCACCTCCACCATCCGGGCGCGCCCGTGGTCGTCGAGATGGGTGAGCTCGCCGCCGGGCGGCGTCCCACGGTCCACCGCCGCCGCAGGCTCGGCGGCGGGGCTGGAGGTCGGCCGGGTGGTCATGAGTGGCTCACTCGACGAGCAGGTGGACGTTGACCCGATCACCGACGGGGACCTCGAGCACGTCCTCGTCGATCACGGCCAGGCCGTCAGCCCGGGCGATGGAACTGACCACGTGGGAACCCTGTGGGCCGGTCGGGCGCGCGAGCCAGCCGGCCCCGTCCCGGGCCAGTCGCACCCGCAGGTAGGAGCGCTTGTTGGGGCTGGAGCTCAGGGTCTCGGCGGCCGTGGCGACCACCACGGGGCGCTGGACGTCCCGACGACCCTGCAGCGAACGGATCACCGGCCGGGCGAACACCTCGAAGGAGACGAAGGCCGAGACCGGGTTGCCCGGGAGTCCGATGATCGGGCAGCCGGCGATGCGGCCCCGGATCTGGGGCATCCCGGGCTTCATCGCCACCTTGGCGGTGTGGACCTCGCCCAACGCCCCGATCACGTCCGGCAGCAGATCGCGGGTCCCGGCGCTGGCGCCACCGGTGCAGATGATCAGGTCCGCGTGGCCGAGGCTCGTGTCGAGGGTGTACATCAGGGCCTTGCGGTCGTCACGGACGATGCCGGCGCTGAAGGGGACCGCACCGGCAGCCCGGACCATCGCCGCCAGCATGGGACCGTTGACGTCCCGGACCTGACCGGGCTTGGGCTCCTTGTCTGCGGGGACGAGCTCGTCGCCGGAGGAGATCACCACGACCCGAGGTGGGGCGATGCAGCGCACCCGCGACACCCCGGCCGCGGCCAGAACGCCGAGGTCGGCGGGAGCCAACCGACGACCGCGCGACAGCAGGTGCTGCCCGGGCTGGAGATCCTCACCGGGCGCGCGGACGTGCTCCCCCTGGGCCACCGCCCGGTGGACCAGCACGTCCACCCCCTGCGCGGAGGTCGTCTCGACGGGGACGACCGCGTCGGCGGCGGGGGGCACGGGGGCGCCGGTCATGATGCGCACGCTGCGACCGGCCCGGATGCTGGGAAGCTCCTCGACGCCGGCCGCCACCTCGCCGTCCACGGCCAGCCGCACCGGCGCGTCGACGGTGGCGCTGCGCCCATCCCGGGCGATGACGGCGTAGCCGTCCATAGCGGCGTTGGCGAAGGCCGGCACGGTGACCTGGCTGACCACGTCGTCGGCGAGCACCAGCCCGAGGGCGTCGGCCAACCGCAGCTCGATCGGCTCCGGCGGGGGCAACGACGCCAGCAGGCCCGAGAGGTGCTCCTCGACGCTGATCAGCTCCTCGCCGACGGTGACCTCGTGCCGTGCGTGCCCGACGAACCCGCTCATGCGCCGGCCCGGGGATCGTCACCGGCCAGCAGGTCCTCCAGCCAGGCCCGCAGCTGCGGACCGAGATCCGGACGCCGCAGGGCGAACGCCACGTTGGCCTGGAGGTAGCCGAGCTTGTCGCCGGCGTCGAAGCGGGGGACGTCCAGGGTCAGCCCGACGATCGGCTCCTCGGCCGCCATCACCTCGAGGGCATCGGTCAGCTGGATCTCGCCGCCGCGGCCCGGCGGGAGATCCTCCAGCACCCCGAAGATGCTGCCCGGCAGGACGTAGCGACCGATCACGGCCAGGTTGGACGGTGCGTCAGCGGCGTCGGGCTTCTCCACGAGCCCGCTGATCAGGTGCTCACCTTCCCGCTCCCCCGGCTGCACGGTCGCGATGCCGTAGAGGCCGACCTGCTCCTCGGGGACCTCCATCAGCGCGACCACGGGCCTGGAGGTCCGCTCGTGCACCGCCACCATCCGCTCGAGGAAGTCACTCTCGGGGTCGAGGAGATCGTCGCCGAGCAGCACGGCGAAGCTGTCGTCAGGTCCCACGTGGCCGGCCGCCTGCAGCACGGCGTGGCCGAGGCCCAGCGCCTCGCCCTGGCGCACGCTGTGCACGTGGGCGAGCTCGGCGAGGCGGCGGACCAGCTCGAGCTGGTCGTCCTTGCCCTTGGCTTCGAGCTCCCGTTCGAGATCCAGGCGACGATCGAAGTGGTCCTCCATCGACGACTTGCCCATCGCACTGACGAACAGCACATCATCCAGACCGGAGCGCACGCACTCCTCGACGATGAGCTGCAGCGCCGGCGTGTCCACCCCCGGCAGCAGCTCCTTGGGCACCGACTTCGTCACCGGCAGGAAGCGGGTCCCGAGACCAGCGACGGGCAGGACAGCCTTGCGGACCACGTGCGCTCCTTCGACGGCTCCGAGCCTACCGACGCGAGGGAGCCCGGCGGGAGGCATAGGCTCGTCCGAACGCACCAGCGCACCGCGACGAGGTCCGCCCGTGGACGCCACCTCGAAGGCCCCGCTGCGTGCCGCGACCCTGGCGGCCCGACGGGCGCTGTCCGACGCCCAGCGGCGCGAGGCCTCGGGCCGCATCGTCGAGCGCCTGCTCCGGCTCCCGGAGCTCCGCGAGGCATCGACGGTGCTGCTGTACGCGGCGCTACGCGATGAGGTCGACCTGGCCACCGTGATCGGCCCGCTGCACGAGCTGGGGGCGCGGACGCTGTTCCCCCGGGTGCGGGGGGAGCGGCTCGAGCTGATCGCCGCAGCGGACCTCAGGACCCTGCAGCTCGGGCACCGAGGTGTCAGGGAGCCGGCGGGGCGTGCCGTCGATCCGGGGGTGGTGGACGTCGCGGTCGTCCCGGGCGTCGCCTTCGACCCCAGGGGGGGACGGTTGGGCGCGGGCGGGGGGCACTATGACCGGCTGCTGGCCGAGCTCGCCACGGCGACCATCCGCATCGGAGCGGCCTTCGACTGCCAACTGGTCCCCCACATCCCCCTGGAGGCTCACGACCAGCCCGTCCACCTGGTGGTCACCGAACGCAGCGTGCACCGGGTCGCGCGCCCCTGACAGCTTGCCTTCGTCCGGACCATACGGCACCATCAGCACTCGCTGATCGCGAGTGCTAGCGACCGGAAACCTTCGGGGGACTCGGGAGTCACCACCTGCGCCCGGACAGCGGACGGAGCCGGACCCGGCCGCCTGCCCTGCGGCCCTCACCACCTGGAGCGGGACCATGCCCACCTACGAGTACGCCTGCCGCTCATGTGGGGAGCACCTGGAGGTCGTCCAGTCCTTCCGCGACGACCCGCTCACCGACTGCCCCGCATGTCAGGGCCAACTGCGCAAGGTCTTCAGCGCGGCCGGCATCATCTTCAAGGGATCAGGCTGGCACGTGAAGGACTACGCGAGCAGCAGCAGGTCCGGCAGCGGCTCCTCGGGCGGCGCCTCCGCCGGTGACACGAACTCCTCCTCGGGTGACGGCGACACCGGTGCCGCCGCCAAGAGCGACGGCGCCAGCAAGGACAGCACGACCTCGGACCGCTCGTCGGCGTCGACGACCTCCTCTACCAGCGAGGCCGCCTCCGCCTGAAGCGCCCGCCCGCCGAGGGGCCGAGGGCCGCATCTCACCACCGCCTCCGCGGGTGTGACCGGACGTCATCCACAGCCTCGCAGCGGTCCGTCCGTCTCCTGGCGCTGCGACGTGCTCGACTCCCGGGATGGCCCTGTCCCGTCCCACCACCCGCCGACCGACCCCGCTGTCGGGTCCCCCGGTCGTCCTGCCCGCCTGGCTCGACGGCCTCGCGGAGCGCTGGTGGGCAGCATCGCCGCGGGCACGGACGGCCGTCGCCCTGCTCGCGATGATCGTGGTGCTCGCAGCAGCGATCGGGCACGCGGCCGCGACGCCCTACGGCCCTCCCACCACGGTGCTGGTCGCGTCCCGGGACCTGCTCCCGGGCGACGTGCTCACCGATGCCGACCTCCGGCGCCGCACCGTCCCCCGGGATCTGGTGCCCGACGGGGCGCTGCGACGCGCCGACGGGGTGCTCGCGGCGGCGCTGCCATCAGGGGCCGTCGCCACCGACCGCCACCTCGGCGACGGGGGCGTGGTGGCCAGCCTGCCGGCCGGCCGGGTCGCGGTGGCCGTCGCCGCCGACCGGCTCCCGATGCTGACCGCCGGGATGCGGGCGGACCTGGTCGGCGCCGATCACGACGGGCGGGCGACCACGCTCGGTCGGGATGCGATCGTGCTGGCGGTCGAGGCCGAGACCGTCTGGTTCGCGGTGGAGGCCGAGGACGCCGTGCCCGTCACCGGCGCCGCGGCGATCGGGAGCCTCGCCGTGGTCGTCCTGCCACCGTGCCCCCCGAGGCGGCGATCACCTCGGCCTCCCGGGCCAGCTCCCGGGCCATCCGCGGGAAGATGACCCCATGGAAGGGCAGCAGCACCCCCCAGTACAGCCGACCCCACAGTCCGCGGGGATGGAACCTCGCCCGCTGCCACAGCCGGCTGCCCGTACCCTCCGGCTCGATGCGGAACTCGAGCCACGCCTGACCAGGCACCTTCATCTCGGCCCTGAGCAGCAGCAGGTGCGGCCGCTCGAGCGCCTCGACCCGCCAGAAGTCCACCACCTCGCCGACGCCGAGGGTGAGGGGATGCCGGCGGCCGCGGCGCAACCCGATGCCGCCGACGAGCTTGTCCATCACGCCCCGCAGCTCCCACATCCACCTCGACGTGTGGTACCCGCGAACACCACCGATGGCGCACACGGCGGTGAACAGCGCGTCGGGCGGTGCGGCGCTGACCGCCTCACGCTCGTCGGCGAACACCGTCCCACCGGCCCAGGTCGGGTCCTCGGGCCGTGGGTCCTCGGGCCGTGCGTCGTCGGGGCCGGCGCTCGCGGCGCGGGCCGCGGAGCCCACGGCACCACCGGCACTCGCCCACGTGGTGGCGACGTCGAGGTCCTGGATGCGGGTCAGGGCGAGGCGGAGAGCCTCGGCGGCAGGGACCATGGTGCGGGGCAGGTCCCGCTGGAAGGCGTCGTCGCTGACCACCACCTCGTTGACGAGGCTGTCCACCAGCGGTCGGGCGAGGCCGGTCGGTAGCGGCGTCACCAGCCCCACCCACAGCGAGGACAGCCGGGGGGTCAGCACGGGCACCGGCAGGATGATGCGGCGCCGCAGGCCGGCCACCTCGGCGTAGGTCTGCATCAGCTCCGCGTAGGGCAGCACGTCGGGCCCACCGAGCTCGTAGACCTTGCCCGCCGCGCGCGGCTCCTCGATCACGTCGCACAGCGTCCGGAGCACATCGCGGACGGCGACCGGTTGGCACCGGGTCGAGACCCAGCGCGGGGTGGTCATCACCGGTAGGACCTCGACGAGGTGGCGCAGCATCTCGAAGGACGCGCTGCCGGAGCCGATGATGATGGCGGCCCGGAGCTCAGTGACCGGCACGGGGCCGTCGGCGAGCACGCGGCCGACCTCCTGCCGGGAGCGGAGGTGGTCGGAGAGGTCGTCGTCCTCCCGTCCCAACCCGCCGAGGTAGACGATCCGCTGCACGCCAGCAGCCGCGGCGGCGTTGCGCACGTTGGACGCGGCCCGCCGGTCGCGGTCGGCGAACCCCGGCTCCCCGTCCATCGAGTGGACGAGGTGGTAGACCACGTCGACGTCGCGGCAGGCGGCGTGCACCGTGGCCGGCTCCAGCACGTCGACCCGGGCCACCTCGACGTCGCCTCGCCAGGGACGGTCATCGAGCTTGGCCGGGGTGCGCGCAGCGCAGACGACCTCGTGCCCGCGCTCGAGCAGGTACGGGACCAGCCGGCCACCGATGTAGCCGGTCGCTCCGGTCACCAGCACCCGCATGGGGTCTCCCTCCGGTTGCTCTGCCTCGATCAGGTTCGCAGCGGGCCGGGCGACGGACCACCC
>PWEU01000304.1 GCA_003554005.1 Nitriliruptoraceae bacterium | reverse complement strand
GCGCACGAACCCCGACAGCGGATGGGGCTTGAACACCAGCCGGAGCTCCGGATGGTGGGTGAGGACGTGGCGGACCAGGTCCACCCCCATGGCCGCAACGGAGGAGTAGTCGGCCGCGGCGAAGTAGCCCTCCCACGTGGGGGCGTACAGCAGGGTCGGTGGACCGTCGCCGTGGCGCTGTCGGCCGGTGAGCAGGTTGTCGAGCTGCGGTCGGCCGACGACGGTGAACCGTTCGGGCGGCAGGTCGACCCCGGCCGCGGCGTACCGCTCGACGGCGACCTGGCCGGCCACGTACAGCTCGTCGTAGACCTTGACCACGGGGTTGGCGGAGCTGACCTTGTCGGAGTCGCCGTGGTTGAGGAACACGTGGCGGATCCGCCCGTAGCGCCACAGGTGGATGTTGCGCCCGGCGTTGCCCACGTACAGCGCCACGGCCGGGTCGGCGTCGAGGACCTGCTCCACGTCGGCGTGGCGGCGGGCCAGCAGTACCGGCAGGCGGCTCGGGCGCATCTGCCGCAGATGGACGGCCTCGCGGAGCACCAGCAGCGGTCGCGGATCGAGCTGGTCGAACACCGGCAACCACTGGTCGAGCTGGTAGGTGGCCTCCTCATCGCCGGTGAAGTAGACGACCCCCTCGGTGTCGAGGGTGGCCAGCTCGCGGCTGAGCGCCTCGCGGTAGCGGGCAACCCGGTCGGAGGTGAGGAAGCGCTGCGCCCACGTCGCGGCGGCCAGGGCGACGGCCACCGGGACCAGGACGCAGATGAGGACCAGCGCCCAACCGAGGGTCACCGGGCCCGCCACCAGCAGCCACGCCCCCGCGGCCAGCGGCAGTTCCAGGGCGGCGAGCAGGGTGATCAGGATCAGGCGCCACCACGCCACCCGCGGATGGAAGCCGGCCAGGTCGAGGTCGGCCCCGAGGTGGCGCACCCCCGTCGGCGGCTGGCGGTCGACCACCCGCCCGAGCGAGACCTGGACCGCCCGCGTGCCGAGCACGATGGCGGCGACACCCGCGCCGACGGCCAGAGCCTGGGCAGCGGTCAGGCCGGTGACGGCCAGGGCCGCGAGCAGGAGCGCGAGCCGGAGGCTGCTTCTCGGTACCACCCCCAGCCCCGCACGGCGCAGCCGTCCCGCCCAGCTGCCCGAGCCGTCACCGGCGACCAGGTCGGCGAGGCTGCCGATCACGATCCCGGCCACGGCCAGCCCCGGCGCACCGAGGGCGATCGCCACCACCTGCACCGCCCCACCGAGAACGAGCAGCAGTGGGTGGACGGGGTCCAGCCTGCGGCTCAGCGCTGCCCACCGCCGACCGGGGACGGCCGGCGGGGTGTCGCGGGCTGCGGCCTCAGCCACGGGCGGTGACCTCGCGGGCTCGGGCCAGGTCCGCGTGGTCGTCCACCTCGACCCAGGCCACGCCCGCGCCGATCGATACGCCCTGCAGGTGACCGCCACGGTCGGCGAGCTCCTGGTAGCCGTCCTCGTAGTACAGCGAGGTATCCCGCTCGAAGGTGGCCTTCAGCGCGTCGCCCAGAGGCTCGGCGGCGTCCGGCTCGATCAAGGTCAGGCCGATGTACTCCCCATGGGCGGGGGCGGGGTCGAGGGCCTTGTTGATGCGGGTGAGGCGGCCCTCGTCGAGGTGGACCTTCATCTCCTCCTCGCCGAGCGGCTTGTCGTCATCGATGGCCAGGAGCACGGGGGCCGCACCCCGGGCGGCCAGCAGTCGCTGCTCCACGCCCACCGGGTGCACGGTGTCACCGTTGACCAACACCGCGCCCTGGGCGAAGACGTCCCGGACCAGCCACACGGAGTAGGCGTTGTTCCAGGTGGCGTAGCGGTCGTTGAACCGCAGGTCGAGGTCGACCCCGTACCGCGCTTCCAACCGCGGGGCGACGTCCTCGATGGCGTGGGCGGCGTGGCCCGTGACCACGGCGATGTCGGCGATCCCGACCGCTGCGAGGTTGGCCACGGCCAGCTCGAGGATGGAACGCTCCTCCGCGTCGACGGCCAGGAGGGTCTTGGGCAGCTCGTCGGTCAGGGGCTTGAGCCGCGTGCCGCCGCCGGCGGCCAGGACGATGCCTCGCACGGTGTCTCCTACAGATCGGGGTCGGTCGGGTCGGGCTGCGGCGCGGATCGTCGCAGGTCCACCAGGGTCTCCGCGGCCAGCACCGCCGCCAGCGCCACCACCAGCGTCGCCAGGACGGACTCGCCCGCGCCGCTCACAGCGAGTGCCACCAGCACCAGCGTGCGTCCCTCCCAGCCGCCCAGGGCCTGGACCAGCCAGGTGGGCGTCGGCGTCCCCCGGGTGCGGACCCGGTAGACCAGGTCGTAGTGGTGATAGGCCACCGTCGCCAGCCACAGGTAGGTCCACACGCTGGCGGGGAGCAGCGCGATCGCGGCAGCGTACTCCAGGGTGCGCAGCAGGCTCGGGGCCAGCCAGTCGAGCCGGGGCAGGGAGCGACCCGTACGGGCGAGCAGGGCCAGTGCGGTGCCCGCGGCCACCCACGCGGGCGCAGCGGGAACGGTGAACCCCGTCCCGAGGGCCGCCTCCAGCACGATGCCGAGGGCCGGGATGGCCGCCACCACCGCACCGAGGCTCAGCAGGACCAGCTCGGGCACCGGCAGCCAGGGACCGAACCGGGGCCGCGCCAGGGGCCCGTCACCGCGCAGCGCCGTCACACCCATCACGCCACCGACCGCGCGAGCCGACCGAGGGTGGTGTAGGCCGCCGCGAGGATGCCCCAGCCGAGCAGCCACAGGAACACCGCCCGCGGCGAGGCCACGGCCACCACCACGGAGATCAGGGCGAAGCGCTCCCCGATGGGCAGCACCACGATGCGCTTGCCCCAGCGCACGACCCCGATGGTCTCGCCCCGTCGCAGCCCGGCGATCCCGGCCCGCAGACGTCCCCGTACTCCCGCGGCAGGTGCGCCCGCCGGGTCAGCCACCTCGGTGGTGCTCGCTGCTGCCGGCGTCGCCGGGGCGACCGCGGCCCCGGAACGCCCCAGGCTGACGGGCTCCCAGGGGGAGGCGGGGTCATGGTCGAGGCGGTCCAGGGGTGCCCGGGCGGCCACCGCGGCGTCGGCGCGCTGCTGGGCGTCGTAGCCGAGGTCGACCACATGACGCACCGTCTGCAGGGTCAGGGCTGCGGCGGCCAGCACCCACAGCCCCTGGTCGTCTCCGGCGCGGATGCCGCCCACGGCGAGCCCCAGGTAGGCCACGTACTCCTTTCCCCGGTCGAACACCGCGTCCAGCCACGCACCCCGGGGTGTGCTGACCCTCGCGTAGCGGGCCAACTGCCCGTCGACGCAGTCCAGGGTGAAGGCGACCTGCAGGGCGATCGCACCGGCTATCCAGCCGACCCGTTGACCCGAGGCGAAGCCGAGCGCCGCGAGGACACCCAGCAGCATGGACGCGGCGGTGACCTGGTCGGGGGTGAAGCCACGCCGCGCGGACCAGCGGGCCAGGGAGCGCGAGTAGGTGCTGACGAGGAAGGTGGTGAAGAACCCGTCCTCGGCCTTGACCGCGGCCGAGAGCCGGAGCGCCTCGAGATCCAGTGCGGCGACGCGCTGCACCGCATCCTCGGCCGCCTCGATGGTGTCGACGAGCTCCCACACCCCGCCGGGCAGCGGCGCGACGGGTGCCAGCGTCGTGCCCGCGCGTACCAGGGCGACGGTGACCAGCGGGATCGGGTCGGCCAGCGCCACCTCGCCGTCACCATGCGCCGCGAGGAGGGCGCTCAGGGGCTCCACCAGCCCGGCCGCGGCCGCGCGATCACCGGCGCCGATGCGTAGCGCCCGGCCGTGCCAGGCGTCGGGACCACTGCTGCGGTGCAGGAACGAGCCGGCCGCCACCACCCGCCCGCGGGTGGACCGCAGGCCCGCGCGGGCGTCCAGGGGGTCACCGCCGGCACCGGGCAGCGCCAGCACCCGGGTCCCAGCCGCGACCCGGTCGCCGATGCGCTCGAGGCTGAGGGGGTCTGCCACCACGGCGGCGTCGAGCAGCAGCAGGTCCGCCCCGGAGGTGGCCGGGCCGGTCATGGCACCGGTGAGGACCTCTGCGGCGGTGTCCGCGGCCACCACCTCGACACCCGTGGGCAGCGCGGCCCTGACCCCGTCCACCCACCCCGGGCGCGTGACCACGCGCACGAGCGAGTGGCCACCGAGGTGGTCCTGGAGACGACGGAGCAGCGCCGTGCCGTCGGCCTGCAGCAGTGCCGCGCAGGAGCCGTGCACCGCCGCGCGGGTGGCGAGCAGCACGAGGTCGGGGCGGGCTCCGACCGTCACAGACGCCGGGCCAGCACGACCCACACCGTACGCGCGATGATGATCAGGTCCAGCACCGGTGACCAGTTCACCAGGTACTGGAGGTCGTAGCCGAGCTTGTACTCCGCGTCGGTGTGGTAGCGACCGTGGATCTGCGCGAGCCCCGTCAGGCCCGGCGGCACCTCGTGGCGGCGGGCGTAGCCGGGGATCTGTGCCTCGAACCCGGCGGTCAGCTCGGGACGCTCGGGCCGGGGGCCGACCAGGGACATCTCTCCTCTGAGGACGTTCCACAGCTGCGGCAGCTCGTCCATGCGCATCGCTCTCACCCACCGGCAGGCCGGGATGATGCGCGGGTCGTCCTCCTCGGCAAGGCGGGCTCCGGCTCCGTCGGCCTCGGCGTCGGGATCCATGGTGCGGAACTTGACGAGCTCGAAGGTGCGGCCCGCCTGACCGACCCGGAGCTGGCGGAAGAGCAGCGGCCGACCGGCGACCACGCGCTGGTAGGCGGCGATCAGGCCGACCACCGGCAGCCACAGCACCGCCGTGAGGATGAGCAGGAAGAGATCGAACAGCCGCTTGAAGCGGGCGCGCGAGCGGGGCAGCGTCTGGGTGCGCAGCATGACGAAGGGCAGTCCCCCGATCTCCCGCACGCGTTCCAGGCCGTACATCGTCTCGCGTGCCGTGACCCTCAGCAGCACCGTCACGTCGGCACGCTCGAGGTCGACGAGCGGGTCGGGGTAGAGCTCGTCCAGCCCCTCACCGCTGAGGAGCAGCACGTCGGTGGCGCCGTGTTCCACGACTGCCGATGCCACGTCCTCGGCGCGGGACACCTCGGCGACGATGCGGGCGCCGTCGTCGGCGCGCTCGATGTGCCCGCGGGCCGCCGCGATCGCCTCCGGTGGGCCGACCAGCACCGCCCGGGGCGGGCCCTCCCGGCGGGTGCGCAGCAGGTGGACCAACCGGCGGTTGCCGGCCACAGCCACGGCCCCCAGCCCGATCAACACCAGCAGGTTGGGGATCGGGAAGGGCAGGGCCCGCGCGGTGTCGACGCCCAGCTCGCGGGCCAGCCCGGTGACCGCCAGGGTGAGCAGGGCGACGAGCCCACCGGCGCCGAGCGTCTGGCGAACGGCCCGCGGCAGCACCGGCGGCGCACCGAGCCGGGGTTCGCGCTCGTACAGCCCCCCGAAGTACAGGCTCATCTGGAACACGGCCACGGCCACGGCGAAGGACAGCAGGTACAGCGGCACGGGTGCGGTGGGCCAGTCGGTGCCGAAGCGCACCAGCATCGTTCCGATGGTGATCGCCACCAGCCAGAACAGATCGGCCACCATCACCAGCCGGATGCCGTGCTGGTTGAGCCCACGGATCAGCGATGCCGTGAAGGACGCCTCGCTGGAGGCACCCTCGGTGTCGACGTCCCGGGCCTCGGGGAGCATGTCCGGCTCAGCCATCGGTATCGGCGGGGACGGGGGTCGCAGGGCCGCTCCCCCGGGGTGGTCCGAGCAGGAAGCCTACCCCCCAGCTGACGTGCATCGTGGCCGTGGCCAGCGCGGCCGCGGGCGCACGGCGAAGCGGACGGACGGTGGCGGCGGTCCCTGCCAACACGGCGGCGAGGTAGCCGCCGCCAGCCACCGCGGGCAGCAGCGCCCGGCGGCGCGCCAGGCCCCAGCCGGCCGTCGTGGCCAGGCCGGCGATCAGACCCGGCGCCGCCAACTGGCGCAGACGCAGGCTGCCCGGGTGCGTCCGGGCTGTCAGCCTCCGGTACCGACCGTACTGCGCGTACTGGCGGGCGAGCCCGCTGACGCTGTCCCGGGGCCGGTAGGCCACGGCCAGCTGTGGGTCGAACCAGACGGTGTAACCGGAACGAGCCAGACGGAGGTTCAGCTCCGCGTCCTGGTTGCGTGCGAAGCGCGGGTCGAACCCGCCCACGGCCACCAGCGCCGACCGGTCGAACACCCCCAGGTAGACGGTGTCGACGGGGCCGGCGGTCTGACCGGTGCGGTAGGCCGCGCCGCCGGCTCCGAGCGGACTCGACATCGCGGCAGCCACCGCGGCGGCGAAACCGCCCGCAGCCGTGGGCACCTGACGCCCGCCCACGTTGCCGGCCCCGGTGGCGCGCAGCACCTCGACGGCCCGGGCGAGGTAGCCGGGTGGGAACAGGGCGTGGGCGTCCACTCGCGCGACGATCGGCGCCGAGGTGGCGGCGATCGCGGCGTTGAGGGCGTCAGGGGTGCGGCCGGAGGGGACGTCGACCACGGTGATGCGCGCATCGGTGGACGCAGCTGCAGCCGCCACCTCCCTGGTGGCGTCACGGGACGGGCCGACCGCGACCGCGATCTGCACGGGGGCCGGCTCCTGGGAGCGGATGCTGTCGAGGGTCGCGGGCAACGTGGCTGCCGCATCCCGGGCGGGGATCACCACCGCGACGGCGTCGGGGCCGGTGGGGTGGACGGTGGCGGCCGCCGTCACCGCTGCTCCGGAGGATGCTTCCGTTGCTTGCGCTTGCGCTTCAGGTCCCCCATGTAGCGCTCGTAGGCATCCACCACCTCATCGGTGTTGCCGTCCGCCACCAGCCGACCGTGATCGAGCCACAGCACCCGGGGGCACACATCGCGGATACTGCGCATGGAGTGGCTGACCAGGAACACGGAGCCGGCCTCGGCCAGCATGCCGCGGATGCGGTCGTCGCTGCGCTCCTTGAACTCCGCGTCGCCGGTGGACAGTGACTCGTCCCCCATCAGGATCTCGGGGGTCACGGCGGTCGCGATGGCGAACTGCAGCCGGGAGCGCATCCCGGAGCTGAAGGCCCTGAGCGGCAGGTCGATGAACTCCTCGACCCCGGCGAACTCGACGATCTCGTCGAAGCGTTTCTCCAGCTCCGCACGCGGGATGCCGAGGGCGGTCCCACCGAGCAGCACGTTGCGACGGCCCGACAGGTCCGGCTCCAGCGCCGCGGCCACGCCGAGCAGGACCGGGATGGAGCTGGCGTAGATGTCACCCGTGGTGATCGGCACCAGACCCGCGATACCACGCAGCAGCGGGGACTTGCCCGAGCCGTTGTGGCCGACGATCCCGACGGCCTCCCCGCTGCGCGCCACGAAGCTGACGTCACGCACCGCCTCGACGGAGCGGTGCTCGCGTTGCCGACGGTCACGGACGAAGGCCTTGCGCAGCCTCGGGGCACTGTCGGCGTAGATCCGGTAGGTGATGTCGACCCGGTCGACGACGACGGTCGGGTCGCCGGCGGCGACGGAGACGGTGGCGAGTTCAGACACGGCCGTACTCGTTCTCCGCCGCCCGGAAGTACCAGAAGCCGCCGACCAGCATCGCGACCGACCAGAGCGTGCCGAGCAGCCAGACCTGCGGGTCGAGGGGGCCGACCAGCACGGCTTCTCGCGCCATCTCCACGAGCAGGTAGGCCGGGTTGAGCTGCAGGATCGTGACCAGGGTCGGGTTGGGGATGATGTCGGTGTTGATCGGGATCAGCACCCCCGAGGAGTAGAAGTAGAGGCGCAGGATGAACGGCAGGAGCTGCTGCACGTCCCGGAAGTGGAAGCTCAGGCGCGCTACCACCATGGAGATGCCGAGGTTGAACATGCTCTGCAGCACGAACACGACCACCAGCAGTAGCCACGTCCCCTGTGGGGGCGGCCCGCCCCGCACCAGGCTGACCAGCACCAACATGATCGGCAGGGCGTAGAGGTGCGCGATCGCCTCGGACACGATCGCGCTCAGCGGCAGGATCGCCCGAGGGAAGTTGATCGACTGCACCAGCTTGCGGTTCTTGACGATCATGCGCGCGCCCGCCTGGATCGAGCTGCGCGTGTAGTTGAACACGATCACACCGACGATCAGGAAGGGTAGGTAGTTGTCGACCCCTCGCCGATCCTCGACCTGGAGCATGACCCCGAAGATCAGGTAGTACACCGCGATCAGCAGCAGCGGGTTGAGCAGGTGCCAGACCTGCCCCAGAGCGGAATCCTGGTTCTGGGCCTTGAGCTCACCCAGCGGCACGGTGATGGCGAACTCCCGGCGTCGCCACAGCTCCCGGAGGTACTCGCGCAGGGGCAACCTGATCCCGACCCGGCGCAGGTGAGGCCAGCGCCCCCGCAGATCGTGGGGAAGGTCTGGCCGCTGCGGCTCGGGGAGACCGGTATCGGGCCGCGGATGATCGGGCGGCGTCACGGAGACCTCTGCACGGCGGTGGTGAACGCGCGCAGGCTACACCGTCGCCCGCAGGCGTCCTCGGAGCCGCCGAACCCGGCGACGCGCGACCGCGACGACCCGGCGGGGCCGGAGCCGACCGAGACCACGGCGGAGCCGCAGCGCCACCTCGGCCGCGCGCAGCAGCACCGCGAGCTCACGCGGGTGCATGGTGCTGACCGCGCGACGCGCCGCGGTGAGCACCGCACGCCGCTGTGCCGGTGGTAGCCGCCCCAGGCTCGACCACAGCTCCAACGCGTCCTGCTGCCCGTCACCACCCCGATCGGTGACCACCGCGTCCGGCACGGCCAGCGCGCCCGGTGCCACCTCGATGTCGCGCACTCCGAGGTCGTAGCCCGAGACCCACCGACCGCCGTACAGCTCCGCCACGCCGTCGGGCCCGGCAGCCATCCCAGCGGCGCGGAGGCGCTCGGCCGCACGGTTCAGCCACGCCTGCACCCGTACCTGCCGGGGGTCGCGGCCCGGGACGGGGACCTCGACCAGGCCGACGGGGTCGGTGGCGTCGGTGAGCTCCGCGAGGAGGCGGTCCAGACCGGCCGGAGGCAGCAGCACCCCCGCGGGGACCCGGGCGCGGACCGGCGCGGCGGCCGGCAGGGACTCACCGCTGGTGCGCACGCGCGCATCACCGTCGAGGTGGTGGCGTAGCCAGTCGTGCTGCGCGTGCTCGTCGGGGATGGGGACGTGGACCAGCAGGTCGCTGAGCTCCGCGGCGAGCAGGGACTCCACCGTGGCCACCACCTGCTCACGGTGCGCGTCACCGACGGCGACCTGCACCACGACCCGGGGTACGGCGTAGCTGCGGCCGGGCCTCAGACGCCGGAACCCGCGGTGGGCGATCAGGGGGGCCAGACGGGCGCGTTGCTCGTCCAGTGAGCGCAGCTCCTGCTCCGAGGGCTCGTGGCCGCCCCCCTGGTGCCAGCAGTGGGCCGCGGGCTCGGGGACGAGCAGGCCCCCGGCCGTGAACAGCCGGTAGCCGAGCTCCGTGTCCTCCCCACCCCACCGGTCGAAGCTCGCGTCGAAGCCGCCGACCTGCGCGAAGGTCGCCGCGCCGATGCCGAGGTTGCCGCTGGTGACCACCCGGAACAGGTCGTCGTGGCTGCTACGAAGCCCGTCAGTGCGCTCATGGTGGGCCTCGAGCCAGCCGGGCGTGTCCTGCGGACGGTCGCGCAGCAGTGCCGTGAGGCCGCCCTCGGCGGCAGCGGCCGCGGCGATGCGCTGGGGCGCGAGGTCGTCCATCACCACATGGTGACGGGGGCCGAGGGTGACCGCGTAGGGGCAGCGGTGGTGCCAGCGTGCGTGGGCCTCCAGGTGGTGGTGGTCGGGCACCATGTCGGCGTCGAGGAACACCAGGATCGATCCCGTGGCCGCCGCAGCACCGAGGTTGCGGGCCCGGGCCGCCCCGAAGCCGTCACGCTCCTGGCGCAGGACCCTGAGGTCCATCGCACCGACGTCCGCCGGGGCGGTGATGGCCGGTTCGCTGCCGTCGTCCACCACCAGCACCTCGGTGAGGTGGCGGGGGTAGCTCTGCACGGCCAGCGCTGCGAGGGTGCGGTCCAGCTCGGCCTGTGCCTGGTAACAGGGCAGCACGACGCTCACCCGCTCGCTGGGGGTCCAGCCCTCCAGGGGCGGGACGACGAGCTGGTCCCAGGCGTTCCACGGGACGGCGGCCGTGGCGACCCGGGTGCGGGTGGTGACGGGAGCAGGGTCACGGTCGAGGGTGCGCATGGCTGTGCACGCTACGAGCGCCCGGCGACGGGCAGGTAACGGTCCGCGGACGGCTGCGTCAACGCCCAGCCAGGGGACGGCGACATGGCACCGTGGACGGCTGGCGGCTGCGTAGCGTCGCCCTCGAACCGGGCGGGAACCGCCCCGACCGACCGTCCTCGGAGGCCCTCGTGGTCTGGCGACATCGTCGCAGCTCCGCAGCAGCAAGGTCCGCAGTCGCACGAGGTGCTGTCGGCATGAGCTCTCCCCCACCGGCAACGGCCACGCCCGCCATGCCGTCACGCAACCTGCTGGCCGCACCCGCACCGGCACGGGTACTCCTCGCTGGCGTCGACGCCCAGGCGCTGGCCCCCGCCGTGACCGCACTCGTCGACGACGGCGGACCCCTGATCCGGGAGGAGACCCACGGGCCGCGCACCGTGGACGCCGTGGTACTCGGCCGCGGGCTACCCCTGGCGCGCCGCGAGGGTCTGGAGGCGGAGGCAGCCGCCCACGCCGTACCCGTCCTGTCGCTGGGTCGCCAGCCGGTGCTGGACGTACGCACGATCAACCCCACGGGCTGGCAACGGCACACCGCGCCGGAGCTCGGCGTCCTGCTGGCCCACCCCGACCGCACCCGCGCGTGGGGTGCCGTCGAGCGCGCCGCCCGCCGGTTCGGACGGGACCGCCTCGTGCTGCTGCTGCCACGGCCCTGGGGCCACGTCGACGGGCGCGGCCTGGAGGTACGACGGCTCACCGACGACGACCGGCGCGCAACGGTCCTGCAGGGGCTGCGCGGCGTGGTGGACGAGCCGGCGCTGCACCTGTCGGTGCCCGAACGCGCCGACTGGCTCGCGGAGCTCGCCGCTCGCGGCGTCCCGGTCGTTGCCAGCGGCCTCGAGCAGGTGGGTGGTCGGCTCCACGAGCCCGTGGAGCACGCCCTGAGCCTGGTGACCGTCGACGACCTCGCCGCCCCGGAACGCCGCGAAGCGGCCAGCATCCGGCTGCGCCGTGCCGCGTTGCGCCACCACGGCGCCCCGGGGGTGTGGCGGCGGCTGGCGGCGAGCGCGGGCCTGCCGCTTCCCCCCGTCCCCAGCGTGTCGGTGCTGCTGGCCAGCAAGCGCCCCGACCAACTCCCGGCGGCGGTGGCACGCATCGACCGCCAGCACCACGACCGGGTGGAGATCGTGGTCGCCCTCCACGGCGACGAGGTGCCGCCAGGCCTCCAGCAGGAGCTCGCGGCCCGCACGGACCGGCCACTGCAGCTGCTGCAGGTTCCCTCGTCCGCGCCGCTGGGCACGGTGCTGAACCGTGCCTCCGATGCTGCCTCCGGGGAGCTTGTCGCCAAGATGGACGATGACGACCTCTACGACCTCGAGCACCTCGACGACCTGCTGGACGCGCTGCGCTACAGCGGCGCACACCTGGTGGGCAAAGCCTCCGAGTACGTCTACCTGGCATCCCTCGACACCACCATCCGCCGCTTCCCCCAGGGCGCGGAACGCCGCAACCGCAACCTGGCCGGCGGCACCCTGCTGCTCAGCCGGGAGGACCTGCGTCACCTCGGTGGCTGGCAGGCGGCCCCCCGGGCCGTGGACCAACGCCTGATCGACGACCTGGAGCGCGCCGGCGGCGCCCACCACCGCACCCACGGCCACGGCTTCGTGCTGTGCCGCCACGACAACGGGCACACCTGGGACAGCCCCGTGGACTACTTCCTCCAGCAGGCTGTGGCGCAGTGGCGTGGGCTGGCCCTGGACGCCGCCGGTGTGCGGTGACCAGCCCCACCCTGGCGCCTGCCACGGGGGACGACGTGCCCGCGGCATCCCCCGTGACCACCGGGGAGGGCGGCACCGCGCGCACCCTGGCATGGACCCTGGTGATCGTCGTGGCGGTGTGGCAGGCAACGTCCCTGGACCGGTCTCTGTGGTGGGACGAGGTCTACACCGCCTGGGCGTACGTGCGACGCGGGCCCGACACGATCCGCGCTGCCGAGGCCTACATCGCCAACAACCACCTGCTGTTCAGCAGCCTGAGCTGGGCCACGTCAACGCTGCTGGGCGACGGCGAGGTGGTGCTGCGCTTATGGGCCTTCCTGCCCGGCACGGCGGCCACGGTGTGGGCGGTGGCGTGGCTCGGACGTCGGCACGGCTGGGCGCTGGCGGCAACCTTCGCGGGCGTGCTGGCCCTGACCCCGCTGCACGTGCTGCTCACCACGGAGGTCCGGGGCTACGGGCTGGTCCTGCTGGCCAGCGTCGGACTGCTGGTGACCGGCACCGCCGCTGGCGAGCGGGGCGACCCCGGTGACGACGTGCTGTTGGCAGCTGTGGCCCTGGGGGGCGTGGCCACGATCCCCACCTTCGCCCTGCCGTCGGGGGTGGTCGGACTGGTCGTGCTGTGGCACCGACGTGCCGCGCCGGGCCGCCCGCTGCTGCTGGGCCTGGTCGCCGCCGGCGCCGCCTGGTGGTGGTACGCACCGGTGCGCGCGCCGATCCTGGCGGGGGTGACCGGCGTCGGGGCACGGCATGGGGACCCGGTGGGGGTGCTCGATCCCGTGCTCGCAGCGCCCCGGCTGCTGGCAGGGTCCACGGCGACCGGCGTCCTCGACCTGCTGCCGGCAGGTGGCGTGTGGTCCGCACTGGTGCACCTGCTGCTGGCGGCCACGGTGCTCGGTGGGGCGTGGCGGCTGCAGCGCCGTGACCGGCACCTGGGCCTGCTGGTCCTGCTGATCCCCGTCGGCACGGTCGCGGCGATGGGGGCGTTGGGGATGCACCTGCTTCCCCGCTACCTCGCCGCCCTGCTCCCCGCAGTGGTCATCGCGCTGGCCGTGGCTGTCCACGACGCGGCGGTCGCGCTGCGACACCGGTGGCCCCGTGCCTCGCCACCGTTGCTCACGGCCCTGGTGCTGGGCCTGGCCGCGGTCAACCTGCCGGCGCTGCACGCCGAACTGCAGTCACGCCAGGACCTCGCCGGTGTGGCCGCGCTCCTGTCCACCCGGCCGGACGTGCCCGTCCTGCTCGCCCGCGAGGAGGTCGCCTGGTCCTACTACCTCCGCGAGCACGCCACGGAGGTCATCGAGGACCAGCGGCAGCTCGCTGCTCGCCTGTGCAGCGGCCACGGTCCTTCCTGGTTCGTGGAACCCACGGTGGAACCGGGGACGAGCCCCGACTGTCTCGCCGCCAGGGAGGCGGTGCGCCACACCCTGCACCAACGGGCCGCCCCCGGCCAGCTGACCGTGTGGTGGCTGCCGTGACCCGCCTGCCGCGCCCACCGTCGGTAGGCTCCACGCCCACCAGCATGAGGGAGGACATGGCCGTGTCCGACGCGAGCGACCTCGACGTCTCCATCGTCCTCCCGGTGCACAACGAGCGCGGCCACCTCGCCCAGGAGGTCGACCGCATCCGGGCGGCGATGGACGCCTCGCGCTACAGCTACGAGCTGATCGTGGTGGACGACGGCAGCCACGACGGCTCCGGCGAGCTGGCCCGCGAGCTCGGCGGGCTGCGGCTGATCACCCTGCGCGACAACCGCGGTTCGGGCGCCGCACGGCGGGCCGGCTCACGGGCCGCAAGGGGCCGGGTGGTGGTCTGGACCGACGTGGACATGACCTACCCCAACGATCGCATCCCGTGGCTGGTGGACCAGCTCGGCGACCACGACCAGGTCGTCGGCGCGCGTACCAGCGAGCAAGGCACGCTCAAGTTCGCCCGGGGGCCGGCGAAGTTCCTGATCCGGCAGCTCGCCTCGCACCTGGTGGAGCGCCGCATCCCGGACCTCAACTCGGGCTTCCGCGCCTTCCGCCGGGACGTCGGTGACCAGTTCCTGGACGAGCTGCCCGACGGGTTCTCCTGCGTGACCACGCTCACGATGTCCTTCCTCACCAACGGCTACTCGGTGGACTACGTGGACATCCCCTACGCCGAGCGGGCCGGGCGATCGAAGTTCCACTGGTGGGCCGATACGCGCCGCTACCTGCGCCAGGTCGTGCGCATGGCGCTGTCCTACAACCCCCTGCGGGTGTTCATGCCCGTCGGGCTGCTGCTCCTGGCCTTCGCCACCGGCAAGCTGGTCTTCGACTGGGTCAGCCGGGACTTCTCCCTGAGCCCCAACACGCTGCTGCTCTTCCTGGCCGCCTTCCAGATCATCACCACGGGGATGCTGGCCGACCTGGTCGCGCGCCGCGGGCGCCGCGACCGGCTCCTGCCCTCGAGCCGCATCCACCACGAGGTGGTCACCCTCGAGCCGCGAGCGCGCGACCCACGGGCCGCGGAGGTCGTCGGCCTCGATGCACGCGCTGACGACCGGCCCGCGTGAGCCAGCGACCCGCGGACACCGCTGCCCCACCCCGCCTGGTGTGGGCCCACCGCGGCACCGGCACCGACCTGTGGCTGCGGGTGCACCTTCCCGAGCCCGGGCCCGTCGCCGCCCGCGCCGCGGACGGCGACGGGCCGCTGCGCCCCCTGACCGCGGACCTCGAGGCCGGCTACCACGACCTCACCCTGCCCGTGGCCGAGGTGGTGGCCGCGCTCGCCGGACACACCCCCACGGACGAGCCGCTGATGGCAACCTGGGACCTGGTCGCCGGTGACGACCGCCCGTTGCTCGCCGGCACGGACGTGGCCGTCTCGCTGCGGACCGTCCCCACGGTGGTCGACGGGACCGCTCTGGCCGTGCACGTCCGGCGCAGCGACACGGGCACCGCGCACCTCGAGGTCGTCGAGCGCGCCCCCTGGTGGGAGGTGTCCTCGCTCACCCGGGACGGCACCGAGGTGGAGGTCACCGGGACGCTGCGTGGCATCCGCGCGCCACGCGCCGTCGGCGAGCTCACCGCCGCGCTGATCGACCGGGAGGACGGCAGCCACCTACCCGTCCCGGTCGGGATCGCGGACGCCGAGGGGTCAGGCCCAGCGGTCCGGCTCCGCATCGACCTCGCAGCGGTACCGGCAGAGGAGCTCACCCGCCACCGCAACGTGGTGCTCGACCTCGACGGCACGCAGGTCCGGGCCGCCGGGTTCGAGGACGACCTGGTCGGCAAGCACCGGCTGGTCCTGACCGACCCCGAGGAGGGCCACGCAGCGGGCCGGTGGTGGACCACGACCTTGCGCTTCACCGACCGGGACCACCTGGTGGTCACCACCCCGGGCGCCCGCACCAGTCCGCCGGACGACCCCCTGGCGACCTGGGAGGTGGAGCACGGCGACCTCGAGGCCGACAGCGACGCCGATGCCCCCACCCGACGTGCCCGCCACCGTGTCCTGCAGACCACTGGCCGGGTGGTGTTCCGGGTGCTGGCCTGGCGTGCCGGGCGGGCGCGATCACGGTCGCGCCCGGCTGCGCCCACCGGCGGTGCCGACGACGGTGGATCGCACGTCCCGCGTGCAGCCGCCGGCGGACACCACGTCCACCTGCTCCTGGCCAACCTCCACGCCGCCGGGGGCACGGTGCACGCTACGGCCAACCTGGCCAACGCCCTGGCGGCGCGCGAGGACACCGAGGTGGCACTGGTGTCGGTCTACCGCCTGATACGGCGCCGCTACGTGACGCTGGCGCCGGAGGTCCGCACGCGGGTCCTGGTGGACGAGCCCGCGCTCGACGACCATCCCGGCACCGGACCTGCAGCGTGGCTCAAAGGCCGGCTGCGCGCCACCCCCTCGGTGCTGATGCCGGCCGACGATCCACGCGCCTACCGCTTCAGCCTGCTCAGCGACGTACAACTGGTGCGCTGGCTGCGCTCGGTCGACGGCGGCACGATCGTGACCACCCGTGCGGGCCTGAGCGTGATCGCCGCCCGGTTCGCACCGGCGGGGGTGCGCGTCGTGGCGCAGCAGCACGTGCCCTTCGCCACGCAGACACCGACGCTGCGGACCGAACTGGTGGACAGCTACCGCCGCGTCGACACCGTGTGCGTGCTGACCAAGGCGGACGCCGATCTACTGCGTGCCCCGCTCGCAGGGCACGGCACGCGGGTGCGGATCCTCCCCAACCCCCTCGACGAGGTCCCCGGGGGTCCGCCGGCAGCCCCCCTGACGTCGCGTCGGATCATCTGTGGCGGGCGGATCAGCCCGGTGAAGGGCACCGACCTGCTGATCGAGGCCTTCGCCCGCATCGCCGACGACCACCCCGGTTGGGAACTGCGGATCCACGGCAGCGCCCGGGCTGACCGGCTCGCCGCCGCCCAGCACCTGGTCCGGCGCCGCGGGCTCCACGAGCGCGTCCGGCTGCTGCCGCCGACCCCGCGGTTCGACCTGGAGCTCGCGAAGGCCGCGGTGTGTGCCGTGCCCTCCCGGCACGAGGCCTTCGGGATGGTGATCATCGAGGCCCTGCAGGCCGGAGTGCCGGTGGTCGCCTTCGACTGTCCCGTCGGTCCGGGGGAGATCCTGACCGACGGCCGGGACGGGCGGCTGGTACCGGCGCAGGACGTGGCGGCCTTCGCGGATGCCCTCGGCCAGCTGCTGGCCGACGCGGACCAGCGTCACCGCCTCGCGGCCGCGGGCCGGTCCCGGGCCGCCGACTTCGCACCCGATGCGGTCGCTGACGCCTTCGTCGCCCTGCTCGAGGAGCTGGACTGACGCCTCGCGTCCGGCGCTCCGACCTGGCGGGCGACGACCCCGAGCTCACACCAGGGGCGGCCGGCCGTACCGGGTCATGCGCAGGACCGTGCGCCACCGGATCGGCTGGCGGTGCACGTCCGGTGTCCGCAGGCCCTCTCGGAAGCCGGCCACGATCGTGCGCCGCGCCACGGGGCTTCGCACGAGGTTGAGCAGGAACCACAGGGCGACGTACGGCACGGCGAGCACCACCGGGAGGTGCTTGCGGGCGAGCAGGACGCGGTTGCGTGCGGTGAGGCGGTGGTAGGCCGCATGACGGGCCGGAGGCAGCGACGGATGGGCCAGCTTCAGCTCGGCCACGTAGCGGATCCGGTAGCCGAGGTCGAGCAGCCGCCAGGCCAGGCTCGTCTCCTCGTGGGCGTAGAAGAACTCGCCCGGCAGCCCGCCGGCCTCCCGGAAGGCCGCGGTGCGCAGGATCGCCGCACCGCCGAGGAAGGTGGTGACCCAGGAGCTGCGGGCGGGGTCCCCGACCCGCAGCCGCGGGACGTGGCGGCGCTCGGTCACCCCCGTGACGGGATCGACGATGCGCAGCGACACCGCACCGAGGCGCGGGTCGGCGGCGAACAGCCCCGCGGCGCGTACCAGGACGTCGTCGCCCACCAGCATCCCGTCGTCGTCGAGGAACAGCACCAACTCGCACGCCTCGTCGAGATGCTCGACACCGAGGTTTCGACCCGCCGGGATGCCCACGTTCTCCCCCGGCTCCACCAACCGGGCACCGGGCACCTCGGGGCGGGGCCCGTCGGTGGGGGCGTTCCACACCACCACCACCTCGACGTCGACGCCCTGCTGGTGC
>PWEU01000076.1 GCA_003554005.1 Nitriliruptoraceae bacterium | reverse complement strand
GTCGCCTGCGCGCGACGGCGCAGCTTGTCCAGCATGGGGCACTCCGGAAGCGGGCGGATGACGTGCGCTGGTCGTCGGACCCCGAGACGTCGGAGCCGTGGTGGCCCGTCGCCGCGGCAGGCTAGTCCGCACCCGCGTGACCGGTTGGCTGCGGCGGCACCGACGGCTCACCCGCCAGCAGTTGCGGCCGGCCGCGGGCGCCGAGTCGCAGCTCCACCTCGGCGCAGGTCGTCACGGCGTGGAGCGGCAACGCCGCGCGGGCCTCGGTGGCGGTCCGGATCGGCCGCAGGTCGCCGTCCCCGTCGTCGGCCAGCAGCCGCCAGGTCCAGGCGGTGTCGAACCCGCCGCTGCCGGCGGCCAGCGCCGTCAATGGCAGGGTCGCGTGCCACCGTCCGGCTTCCCGAGACAGCGGCACCGCGACCACCGCACCGCTCCACACGCTCTCCAGCACGATCCGGTCCACGTGGGGCAGCGACCGGGCCGGGGGCGGGCCGGCGAGGTGCAGCGCCTCGTCATCGGGCCACGCGCGTGTCAGCGTCAGCCGTGGGCGGCGTTCCTCCAGCACCAGGCTGCCCCCGACGGTGGGACGCAGCACCCGCTCCCTCGCCCGCTCGTCGCTGACCGCCGCGGTCGTGAAGCCGTCCACGGGACGGGGCCGCACGGGCCCCTTCGTGCCCTGGGCCCACAGCTCCAGGGACCCGGACGTACCTGCCACCGGCACCGGCAGCCGCGTCCGCCCGTCGTGGTCCACCAGGGCGCCGGCGAGCACCGTGCCGTCGGGGTCCTGCCACCACAACCGCGTCGCGGTGCCCTCCCCGGCGAGCTGGACCAGCACGCTGGCGCCGTACCCGTCGCGGTGCGCGGCGGCCACCCGCACGCGAGCGTCCACCAGCCGCAGCTGCACCTGTCCGTTGCGGTCCAGGCGGGTGATGACATCGAGGTGGTCGTCGAGCGCCGTTCCCACCGCCAGGGTCGGATCGACGTAGCCGGCGACGTTGCGCTGGGCGCGGTGGTGGACCCCGTCGAGCTGGGCCCCCACCTGCACCGTCCACCGCTCGAGGTCAGCGTTCGCGTCCAGATCCTCCAGGGCGAGATCGAGGGTGAAGGCCCGCCACCCAGGTCGCCGCAGGCCGTGGGCGTCCGGTGCCGGCAACGCCCTGAGCTCGGTGGTCGCGCGGCGGGTGCGCGTCCGGGTCCCGTTCGCCGTGAGCCACAGTGTCGCCTGCCACGGGCCGTGGAGATCGCTGGCGCCGTCCCGCAGGCGCAGGCGTCCCGTGACCGTGAGTCGTGGCGGGCGTCCCCGGTGCAGGCGCACCCCTTCGATCCGGGCTTCCACGGTCAGGTGTTCGGCGGGACCGGCGATCGC
Source organism: Nitriliruptoraceae bacterium (assembly GCA_003554005.1). Classification (GTDB taxonomy): domain Bacteria; phylum Actinomycetota; class Nitriliruptoria; order Nitriliruptorales; family Nitriliruptoraceae; genus T1Sed10-7. The sequence goes on along the minus strand of PWEU01000076.1, from coordinate 2,830 downwards.
CTCGGCGGGTGTGGTCCGACGGGACCGCAACCCTGCCAAGGGCTTGCGCGAGGGCGGGGTCCCCGGGATGAGCTGGCGGTGGATGGCACCGTCCCGTGCGATCGCGTCCACCCGGGTGTCAGGGGCCAGCAGCTGTGGCAACGTCTCGTGCTTGCCGTCGAGGACCGCGGCGTACACGCCGCTGAGCAGCGGGCCGAGGGGGTGGTCGTCGAGGGTGGTGAAGAGCCCGGCCAGCACGTCCTCGATCAGCGCCGCCAGCTCCCGGCGGTAGCGGCGATCCCCGTCGTGGTACAGCGGCAGATAGGTCCACAGGTCGTGCAGCAGCAGCCGCTCGTCGAAGCGGGCGCGCACACCGTCGCCGACCTGCGCCTCCGCGAGCATGGTTCGGGTGGATGCGATGGCGTGGGCGCGGTCGGCCAGGGATTTCTGTCGGGCTGCCGCGTCCTGGAACTTGCTCGCGGTGATCGAGTCGCCGGTCGCGCGCTCCCGCCAGTGGTAGAGGACCTCGTCCAGCACATCGATCCGCCGGGCCAGCACGTGGGTGCGCAGGCTCGGGGACACGTCGTTGATCCACCGCCCCGGGGCGAACCGCAGCCCGTCCGACTCCCACAGCTCCCGGCGGATCAGCTTGTTCCACACCGTGACGTCGTAGACCAGCTCGGGTCGCTCGTCCAGGGTGAGCCTGCGGCCCGGCCGGGCACAGGCCCGCAGGTGCAGTCGCGAGGCGCGGGGGCGCCCGCCGTGCAGTCGCCGGGCGTTGGCGACCACGACCTCGGATCCGCTGTCCCGCATGGCCGCGTGCATGGTGGCGAGGTAGTCGGGGCTGACGCGGTCGTCGGCGTCCACGAACGCCAGCAACTCGCCTCCGGCGTGGTCGAGCGCGAGGTTGCGCGCGTCACTCGGGCCGGTGCCGGCGCCGTCCAGCAGCCGGAAACGGGCATCGGCCTCCACGTGGCGCTCCAGCAGATCCCGGGTGCCGTCGCTCGAGCGGTCATCGACCAGCAGCACCTCGATGTCCGTGAAGCGCTGGGCACGGAGGTCGCCGAGCAGGTCGCCGACGTAGGCGGCGACATCTCGCGCGGGGACGACGATCGAGACCTCAGGCATGGCGGCATCCTACGACCGGGCGCGACCCGGATGTCGGGACCACCCCAGGCCGCGCCGACGGTGGCTGTCCGCCCGGAGCGCACCGTCGAGGACCTACGCTGCGGCGCCACCTCTCGACCCTGCCCCGAGGTCCGCGATGCCAGATCCGTCCCCGGCGCCGCCGCGCTGGACCCTGGAGCCAGCCCAGCTCGACGCCCTGGAGCTACTCGCCTCGGGGCTGTGTGCGACAGCGCGGTTCGGGCCTCCCGATCCCGCCGACCCACTGCGCCCGGAGCTGCTGGTCGATGCCAGCACCGCCGGTGCGGCCGCGCAGGCGGGCGCGCTCGAGCTCCGCGACCCGGAGGGGACCCTCCTGGCCACGGTGCACGTCACCGGGACCACCATCGAGGTGGCAGGGGACCGCACCCGCGTGGACGGCACGGTGACCGTGGACGTCCGGCCGGCTCGGGCCGACGCGATCGCGGCCCGGCGGGAGCTGCCCACGCGGCTCGCCGACCGGCTGCGGGACGGCCGAGTCCGCCTGGGCCACCTGACCGACCGCAGCCTGCACGGACCGGACATCGCGGCGCTGGCCGCGGCCGCCCGGGCCCACGCACCCGGCGCGCCGCAGCTGTTGCTGGTGCTCGCGGTGACCGCCGACGACCGGCGGCTTGCCCTGCAGCGGGCGGTCCGGCGGGCGCTCGAGCACCTCCCCGACGACGTCGGCGTGGACCTCGACGTGGTGCAGCTACCGCCGGCGCCCCTGGAGTTCGGCGGCGAGCGCGACCACGCCCTGCTGCTGCGGCTCGGGGCCACGGCGACCACGGTGCCGCGTCCACCGGGCGTCCAGCCACCACCCGTCGCCCTCGACGCGGACGCGAGCCGTGAGGGTGCCGCTCTGGCCGCGTCGATCCGTGCCGGTGACGAGCTGACCGCGACACAGACGGAAGCCGCGCTGCCCGAGGTGGTCGCGGCCCTTCGACCCGCCTACCCCCTGCGCCGCGACCGTGGCGCGGTGCTGCTGTTCACCGGGCTCCCCGGCTCGGGGAAGTCGACCATCGCCCGGGCCGTGCGCGACCGCCTGGTCGCCACCACGGGCCGGCCCGTGACGCTGCTCGACGGGGACCTGGTGCGTCAGCACCTCTCGAGCGGGCTGACGTTCTCCCGTGAGGATCGGGATCGCAACGTCTCCCGCATCGGGTTCGTGGCCGCGGAGATCGCACGCCACGGTGGGCTCGCCCTGTGTGCCCCCATCGCGCCCTTCGACGCCGTCCGGCGTCAGGTCCGCGCGATGGCGGAAGCGACGGGGGCCGGGTTCCGGTTGGTGCACGTGGCGACGTCTCTGGCGGTGTGCGAGGCGCGGGACCCCAAGGGGCTCTACGCCCGTGCCCGCGCCGGGCACCTGACCGGTCTGACCGGGGTGGACGACCCGTACGAGCCTCCCACCGACGCCGAGGTGGTGCTCGACACGGACGAGGTGGGCCTTGACGACGCGGTGCAGCGCGTCGTGGACAGCCTCGCCGAGGCAGGGTGGTGGGCCGACCCAGGCGTCCTTCGGTCCGGCGGTGTCGGCGGCGATGGCCAGTAGGCTCGACCTGCCGTGCGTGAACCGTCCCGCGCTCCGGAGCGACGATGACCACCCGCCTGTCCCACCTGCGCCTGCTCGAGTCCGAAGCCATCCACATCTTCCGTGAGGCTGCCGCGGAGTGCGAGCGGCCCGTGCTGCTGTTCAGCGGCGGCAAGG
>PWEU01000147.1 GCA_003554005.1 Nitriliruptoraceae bacterium | reverse complement strand
GCCCGAGCCCGAGCCGGAGCCACCTGCGCCCGACCCCCACCCGATCCTCGAGCAGCCCCTGGCCCTCGATCGGATGACCCTGCTGCTGGCGCGCCAGACCGCCGCGGAGGAGGGCGTGAGCTTCGAGGACGTGGTCGCCGAGTTCACGGCAGCAGCCGAGGGCTCCGAGGACTGATCCGCGACCGCGCGGGGTCGCGACGGACGCCCGTCGAGCGTCCACCCCGGGGGTGGAGGTCGGAGGCGCTCGGGCGGTAGCGTCACGGGTATGCGCCTGCTCGCCTCCACCGGCTCGTTGTTCGCCCGTCCGCTGGACTGGGCCTTCGGCGTGCTGGCCGAAGCCGGTTACGACGGCGCAGAGCTCATGGTGACCCAGGACCCGGCGACCCAGGACACCGAGCGCATCCGCGCCGCCTCCGCCTCCGAGGGCCTGGGGGTCGGCGTGGTGCACGGCCCGTTCCTGTTGCTGACCCGCCGGGTGTTCGGCACCGACCCGGTGGAGAAGGCCCGACGGTCCCTGGCGTTGGCGGGAGCCATCGGGGCGGACCTGATGATCGTCCACCCGCCCTACCGCTGGCAGCGCGGGTTCCACCACTGGCTGCTCGAGGCGGCCGACGACGAGGCCGCCGCGCACCGGTGCAGGGTGGGCGTGGAGAACCTCTACCCCGTCGCCGTCGGGAACCGGCCGGTCCGCTTCCACCGCTATACGACGGCCGAGGACCTCGCGCCCTTCCACCACGTCGTCCTCGACACCAGCCACTTCGGGGTCGCCGGTGTGGACATCAACGAGGCCTACCTCGCCCTGCGGGACCAGGCCGTCCACCTGCACGTCTCCGACCACCGGGGCGGACCACGGGACAGCCACGCGCCGCTGGGACACGGCCGCCTCCCGCTGGCCTCCTTCCTCCATCAGGTCGGTCGCGCCGCCCGGGCCGGTATCGGCGCCGCCGGCCGCGCGGGGGTCTCGATCACCCTGGAACTGGACTGTCGGCGCTACCTCGACGACCGATCGGCCCTGGTCGGCTACCTCCGGCAGGAGCGCTTCAAGGCCATCGCGCTGCTCGAGGGTGCCCCTGCCGAGGACATCCTCGGTCGTGCCGACGTCGTCGAGGTGGCACCGGGCCACGACGAGGACGACGCCGACCAGCCCACCGTCGCCCCCGACGGCACGTGACCTCGGGTCCGCCGCGGGCCCGACCGCCCGCCCCCCGCACCGGAGACGCCGACATGCGACACGGAACGACGATCGCGCTGGCCGCCCTGCTGCTGCTGATCGTGGTGGCCGCGGGGGTCCAGCTCAGCCAGGCCGCCTCGTTGTGACCCGACTCACAGGAACACCGAGCGCCGCCCCATGAGGTTGCGGTAGAGCATCTGCTGGATGCGTTCCCGGACCTGGTCGGTGAGGGCGAACAACGCCATCGGATCCTCGGCGACATCCCTGCCCAAGGAGCTCGGGTCGATCGGCTCGCCGTACTCGATCACCCACTTGCTGGGCAGGGGCAGCAACGCGAAGGGTCCGAGCACCGGCAGGGCGAACATCTGTGGGACCACGGGGAAGTAGGGCAGACCGAGGAGCCGAGCGACGATCCGCAGATCGAACAGCATCGGGTAGATCTCCTCGCTGCCGACGATGGCCGTGGGGATGATGGGGACCTGCGTCCTGGAGGCCGTCGCGACGAATCCGCCCCGCCCGAAGCGCTGCAGCTTGTAGCGGTCCTTCCACGGCTTCCCGAGGCCCTTGAAGCCCTCCGGCCACACGGCGACCAGCTCACCTGAGGACAACAGGCGGTCGGCGTCGTCGCCCGAGGCCAGCGTCGCGCCGGTCTTCCGCGCCAGCTCCCCGACGAAGGGGGTACGGAACACCAGATCGGCGCCGAGCTCGCGGGCGTGCCGGCCGGTCAGGTCGAACACGTCCAGGCGTGTGATCAGCGCGTCGGCGGGCAGCGTGCCGGCGTGGTTGGCCACCAGCAGCCCCCCGCCCTCGGACGGGACGTGCTCGATCCCGTGCGAGGTCACCCGCCAGTAGTGGCGGTGCAGGGGCCGGAGCAGCGGCATCAGCACGTGGGTGGTCAGGTCCTCGTCGAAGCCGAAGTCATCGATCTCGTAGGCACCCGTCACCCGTCGGCGCAGGAAGCTGACCAGCCCGCGCAGCGCCTCCAGGAACCGGTCATCAGCCGCGTCGCGCAGCAGCTCGAGCCCGTCGATGGCGGAGCCGAACCCACGCTGCAGCAGCTGGGCCTCGGCCCAGGCGAAGGACCCGGTACGCGGGCCCGCGCCCGGGGGACCGCTCCCGGTCCCCCCGCCATCGCCGTCACCGGCACGTGCTGAGCTCGCCCCGGCCTCGGCCTCGGCTGGACCGGTCTGAGCTGGACCGCCCTGAGCTGGACCGCCCTGAGCTGGACCGCCCTGGACCGTCGCACCCTCCGGGCTCGCGCCGCCCACATCACGGCCGGATCGGGGGGCGCCCCGGCGAGCCGCTCCTGCGGCGGCCCCACGGCCATCACCGGCGATCCTCCCGCCCCGGGTGTCGGAGATCGCGGGGTGGGGACGAGCGCCGGACCGCGCTCGGGGCGCGCTACCGGACAGCCCCGGTTCGCGGCGCGCCGCCTTGCGGGACCGCGCCACCTCGGTCTCGGGGTCGGACGGGGCATGCACGCGGCACCGACCGCCGTCCACGGCGTAGTTGCGGCAGGGCTGGCCCGCGGCGGTCATCGCGCCGCATCGCTCGCGACCACCCCCGTCGACGTCCTCCTGGAAGCGCGCATCCCTGGCGGCCCGCTGCTCATCGAGGGAGAAGACCTGGGCCTCGCTCTCGGCGGGATCGGTCATACCCGGCCCTCCTGTCCCGCGCGCTGGGACTCGAGGAAGCGTTCCTGTCCCTTGCGCTGCAGGAAGTCGTACAGTTCGCGTTCGAGGCGGACCGCCTCGTCACGGTCGATCATGCCACGTAGCCGCCGGCGCTCGAGGAAGTCATCGAAGGCGGTCCGGGGCGTGTACCCGGGCTCGAACCCGAACTCCTCACGGAGCCGGGTCGTGTCCATCACACGCCCGAACTGCAACATGCGCAGCTGGTCGGGAGACACATCGGCGCGGCCCGAGCGCCGCAGCGCGGCGGACAGACCGGAGACGAAGGGCAGCGGGACGGGCACCGGCACCCGACCGGCCAGCCTGATGGCCTGAGAGAGGTAGAGGGTCCCCGCCCCAGCCACGTTCACCGTGCCGTGGCGATCCCCGGTCGCCGCCTGTACCAGCGCCCCGACCGCATCCTCCTCGTGACAGAACTGCAACCGGGGGTCGAAGCCCACCACCGTGGGCAGCACGGGCAGGGCGAAGAAGGACTGGAACGCGCTGTCGACCCGGGGACCGACGAGGTTGGCGAGCCGCAGGATCGTGAGGTCGAGGTCGCGGCGTCGCCGGCTCAGCGTGCGGACGTAGCCCTCAGCCTCGCTGGCGTCCTTCCCGAACCCCTGACGGGGCGGGATCCGGGGCGTCGAATCCTCGCGGAACAACGCCGGGTCGGTGTGCGCGGACCCGTACACCGCACCGGTGGATTTCAGCACCACGCGTCGCAGCACCGGTGACGCCTGGCACGCCGCCATCAGCTGCATGGTCCCGATGACGTTGTGCTCTTTCATCGAGGTGCGGCCACCCGCGGCTGAGGGCTGCGAGGTGACCGACAGGTGCAGCACGGTGTCGATCGCCGCGGCCTCGAGGACCCGCCCGACCAGTGGGTTCCGCAGGTCGGCCCGGACGAACTCGGTCCGACGCAGGTCGTGGGGGGGCTCCCGCACGTCGATGCCGACGATCTCGAGGACATCGTCACGCTGCTCGAGCGCGCGGGCCACGAGAGCGCCGAACTGCCCCGCGACTCCGGTCAGCAACACCCGGCGACCCTCGGTCACGCTGCGCCTCCCACCTTCTCTGTCCGGGCCGCTGACCTCGGCGACCAGTGGTGGAGTAGTGAACCGGCTGGCAGCGGCCGACGCGAGCGGCCTCACCGGCAGCGAGCGGCCTCAGGCTCCGGTGTCGGTGTGGAACCCGCCGTCGTCGAGGTCGTCGAGGTCGATGGCGTCGGGGTCGACCACCTGTCCATCGAGGTAGGCGGTCAGGTCCTCGACGCGGACACGGTAGTTGCGCCCCACCCGCACCGCGGGTAGCTCACCGCTGCGGATCAGGCGGTAGATGGTCATCGTCGAGACCCGCAGCTGTTCCGCCACCTCGGCGGCGGTCAGGAGTTGTCGGGCCATGGCGTCCTCCGAGCGTGACCCGTTGATGAGGGCGTCGGTTCCCGACCGGGCGACCTCGAGCAACGTGACGGCGCCGCCGAGGCATCACCCCATAGCTGAAGCTCCGGACGGCGTCACCAACGCTACACCGCACCCGCGACGGGTCTCCAGTGGACCTGAACACACACCGCCACCAACACTTCCGAACCACCTCACGCGCCACACTGGGCACATCAGCCTCAGAAGCATGCCCTTCGGCGAGCGCTCAACGCACACCGTGGAGGGGCAGGAGGAGCTCCCGCAGGGCCGTCACCGAGGCTCGGGCCTCATGTTCCGCCTGCGCCCGCATCGCCTCGGACAGCTGCACCGGATCCTCGAGGAAGGCCGTCGGCGGGACATCGCCGGTGCGTTCCACCGCCACCTCGCGCCAGCCCATCGGCGTCTCGACCGGGACCCGACGTCCCACCATCTCCGCGAAGGCCAGCGTCCAGGCCCGCGGCACGACCCTGACCAGCTGGTAGCCACCGCCTCCCAGGGCCACCCACCGTCCGTCGGTCGTCTCATGGGCGAGCCGGTGGAGGCGCTCGTAGATCGCGGCCATGTCGTCGGTGGTCAGGGCCAGATGCGCCAACGGGTCGCTCGCGTGGGTGTCGCACCCGAGTTGGGTCACCAGCACATCGGCGTCGAAGGCGCGGATCAGCGGCTCGACGACCGCATCGAAAGCCCCGAGCCATACCGAACCCGGTGTCCCCGGGTGCAGGGGCACGTTCGCCGCACTCCCCGGCGCCTTCGGCCCGCCGATGTCGTCGGCGCGTCCGGTGCCGGGGAACAGGAACCGTCCCGACTCGTGCAGCGAGATGGTCAGCACCCGCGGATCGTCGGCGAACATCAGCTCGACCCCGTCGCCGTGGTGGACATCCACATCCACGTAGGCGATCCGCTCGGCACCGTGTTCCAGCAGCCAGTCGATCGCGATCGCCGGATCGTTGTAGATGCAGAAGCCGGCAGCCCGGTCCGGCATCGCGTGGTGCAGCCCACCCGCGGGGTTGAAGGCGTGATCCGCCTCCCCCTCCCACACCTGGCGAGCGGCCTCGACCGACGCGGCACAGATCAGCAGCGACGCCGGGTGCATCCCCTCGAACGCCGGGGTATCACCGGGGCCCAGCCCGTAGCGCTCCTCGGCGCGCGCCGTCGGATCCCACGACAGCCGCTTGACGGTGTCGATGAAGTCCTCACGGTGGTGGCGCAGCAACTCCACCTCGTCCAGGACCCGCGGCAGGACCTCGTCCACCCCGTTGCCGAGCAGGCCGATCCGCCGGATCAGGTCGACGGTCAGCTCCACCCGCACCGGCGCCAAGGGGTGTCCCGGACCGAGGTCGTAGCCCGCGGCGCGCTCGTCCCAGACCAGCGCGACCCGGCCCACGGCGTTCTGGCCCTCTCCGGCCACCGATGCCTCCTCCCGCACCCCGACGGTCCCCGCCGTCGCGGGGTTCCGTTCCACGGGCCTGAGCGTAGCGATGCCTCCCCGCGCGTCGAGCCCCGACGCTGCGAGGCGAGCCCGGCCTCGTCCACGACCTACCCGGCCCGGGCCAACGACTCGTCCGCCCGGACCCTACGACGAGGCGCCCGGGCCGGCGCCGGCAGCACAGCGCGCTGCGACCGGCCTGATCACTCGTGGCGCAGCGCCGTGACCGGATCGAGCTGGCCGGCCCGGCGTGCGGGCAGCACCCCGAACACCAGGCCGACCAGGACCGACACCCCGAGCGCCAGGGCGATGGACCACCAGGTGATCTCCGCGGGCACCGGGGCGAAAGCCGCCACGACCTCGGCCAGCACGATGCCGAGGGCGAGACCGACAGCACCACCCAGGCCCGTCAGCGCCACCGCCTCGAAGAGGAACTGGCGCGTGATGTCGCGGGTACGGGCACCGAGGGCCTTGCGCAGACCGATCTCACGGGTCCGCTCGCTCACCGACACGAGCATGATGTTCGACACGCCAACGCCACCTACCAGCAGCGAGATCCCGGCGATCGCGGCCAGGACCCAGGTCAGGATCTGGAGGATGTCACCCACCACCCCGATGATCTCGTCCTGGGAGACGACGCTGAACTCCTCCTCGTCGAGCCGTTCCGCCAGCGCGGCACGCGCCGCTTCGCGGTCGGCCTCGATGCCCACCGTCGACTCCGCCCGCACGAAGATGGCATCGACCCGTGTGGAACCGAACAGCCGCTGCGCCGCTCCGACCGGGATCAGCACCTGGCGATCGACATCTGGCCCGAACGCCGTGGTGCCGACACGCTCGAGGACGCCCACGACCCGGTAGCGGATCGCACCCAGGGAGACGGTCCGTCCGATCGGGTCCTGTCCTGGGAACAGGGTCTCCGCGCTGCTGGCGCCCAGCACCGCGACCCGGCGACCGGTGGCGACGTCAGAGGGGCTCAGGGACTGCCCGCGGGCGATGGTGCGGTCCACGACGCCGAGGTAGTGCTCGGTGATGCCGAACACCGTGGCGTTGAAGCGGTTGCCCTCGGCCTGCACGGCCTCCGCACCGATCACGTAGCCCGCCGCGCGCCCCTCGCCGCCGGGCAGGGCACGGTCGATCCGCTCGACGTCGTCCACCTCGAAGCTGGAGCGCTGCGGTCCCGCGCCGAACTCACCGTCACCGGGGAGCACGAACAGCAGGTTCGAGCCGAGCCCCTCGATCGCGCCGGTGATCTCCGAGCGGGCCCCCTGACCGATCGCCACCAGCAGGACGACGGACATCACACCGATGAGCACCCCCAGGGTGGTCAACGCGGAGCGGAGACGGTTGGCACGCAGGGCCTGCATGGCCACGCGCAGCGACTCGCGCAGGCTCATGGCAGCACCGTTCCCGCCGAGCGAAGGAGCGACGACCCGCTCACGCCGCTGTCTCGGTGACGATCAGCCCGTCGCGCAACTCGATGCGCCGCTTCGCGCGGGCTGCGACCTCCTCGTCGTGGGTGATCACGACCAGCGCCGTGGCCCGCTCACGGTGCAGCTCCTCGAGCAGGACCATGATCTCCTCGCCCGTGCGCGTGTCGAGGTTGCCCGTCGGCTCGTCGGCCAGCAGCAGCGCGGGCTCGGTCACCAGCGCACGCGCGATGGCCACCCGCTGCTGCTGGCCCCCGGACAGCTCACCGGGGCGATGGGTCACGCGATCGTCCAACCCCACCTGCTCCAGCGCCGTACGGGCACGCTCCCGCCGCTCGCGTGGCGAGCCCGGTCGGTACACCAGGGGGAGGATGACGTTGTCCAGGGCGGTGATACGCGGCAGCAACTGGAAGGACTGGAACACGAAACCGATGGAGCCGTTGCGCAGCTGCGCCAGCTCGGCATCGTCCATGTCGCGCACGTCGCGCCCGTCGTAGCGCACGTGCCCGCTGGTCGGCCGGTCCAGCGCCCCCAGCAGGTTGAGCAGGGTCGACTTGCCGGATCCGGAGGACCCCACGATCGCGACGTGCTCGCCCCGGTCCACCGCGAAGCTCACCCCACGCAGGGCGTGGACCTGGTTGTCACGGCCCAGGGTGTAGACGCGGGTCACCTCCTCGGCGGTGAGCAGCGGGGCAGGTGCGCGCCCGGCCGGGCCGCTCATCGCACCACCGGCAGCGCCAGGTCCTGGTCGGGCTCGGTCTCGATCTCCTGACCGTCCTCCAACAGCTCCACCCCCGTGGTCACGACGATGTCGCCGGGCTCCAAGGGCCCCTGGATCGCCGCGGTCCCGTCACCGACGGCGAGCACCTCCACCTCGACCCGCTCGGCGCGACCGTCGCGCACCACGTGCACGACCTCGTCACCCCCACGGCGCAACAGCGCCGAGCTCGGCACCACCAACTCCCCCTCCACGACACGTACCTCGATCTCCACCGAGGAGGTCAGCCCGACCCGCAGCTCCACCTCGTCGGGCACCTCCTCGATGCGCACGGTGACGGGGAACTGCGCGCCCCCGGTACCGACCTGTCGCGGTTCGATCCCGACCCGCTCCACCACGCCACGCAGCTCCGCGGTGGGGAAGGCGTCCACCAGCACCACCACCTGCTGACCACTGGCCACCTCGACGACGTCGAGCTCGTCCACCTCGGCACGGACCGTGAAGGCGTCGAGGTCGAAGATGGTCAGCACCGGTTGTCCCGGCCCGACGCTGGCGCCCACCGCGGGCGGTCCGGAGGTGCGGTCACCTCCCGGCTCGCCGAGCGCCGCACCCAGGCCCCCGGTACCGGCCAGGCCGCCGCCGTCTCCGCCCAGCCCCTCCGCCAGCGAGCCGAGGTCCCCACCGAGGCCCTCCAGACCCTCGAGACCCTCCAGGCCCTCGAGACCACCGAGGTCGCCGCCACCGGCGTTGCGGACCAACTCCACCACACCGCCCCTGGGGGCCACCACCGCCAGGTCATCCAGTCGCTGACGGACGGCCTCCACCGCGGTCTCGGCCTGCTCGCGCTGCGCTTCGGCGGCAGCTTCCTGGGCCTGGGCCGCGGCGTCGGTCTGCGCCGACAGCGAGCCCGCCACCTCGTCGAGCTGCGCGGTTGCGGACCGGTCCTCCACCTGGGCGGCGTGGAGGCGGGTCTGGGCGCTGGCCAGGGAGGCCTCGAGGTCGCTGGTGTCGACCGACACGAGGGTCGCATCCGCTGCGGGTGCCGCGATCGTCTTTGGATCGACGCCGAGTTCCTCTGGCAGGGCACCACCGAGGGTGTCGCGTAGGTCACGCAGCGCCGCCACCGTGGCGCGACCGCTCTCCTCCGTGGCATCGGTCACAGCGGTGATCGTCGCCTCCAGGGCACCGACCTGGTCCTCCAGGGCGCCGAGCAGGGCCGGGACCACGGCGTCGAGCTGGGCCTGCAAGGAGGTCACCACCGGGGCGAGGTCCACGCCCCCGAGGCCGTCGGCGCTGCCGGCCAGCAGGCCGACGGTCTCCACCGCGGCCTCCGCCTGCTCGAGCTGCTGCTCGAGCGAGTCCGAGCGCAGGGTGAACAGCGGATCACCGGCCTCGACGCGGTCCCCGTCGGCGACCTCGAGCACCTCGATCTCACCGCCGGCGGGGGCGGTGACCGTGGTCTGTGCCGCGGGTTCGAGCACGCCTGCGGCGGCGACGGTCTGGACGACCTCGCCGTCGGTCACCTCGGCGGTGCCGAACACGGGGTCGTCCTCACCGGTGCAGGCCGCGAGCACGACGGCAGCGAGGGCGAGCAGGGCGATGGGTCCCGAAGCTCGGTGTCGGCGCACGGCAGGCTCCTGTGGGACGGCAGCGGGCAGCGGCGGGGTCGACGCCGTGCACGAGGCAGGCGCGATACCTGCACTGGGAAGGTTCGTAGACCAGGGTGCCCTGTGTCGGCCGTTCCGTGGACAACCGGGCGCGCCGTGCGGTCAGCGCGTCACTCGCCCCGGGCGAGCGCCTCGCTGCGGAGCTTGGCAGCCTCGATCGCGTCGAGGAAGGCAGCACGCACCCGGGCCGACTCGAGCGTGCGGATCGCGGAGATGGTGGGCCCCCCCGGCGAGGTGACCATCTCGCGCAGCTCGACCGGGTGCCGTCCCGTGTCGCGGAGCATCTTGGCGCTGCCCACCATCGTCTGCACGATCAGCTGGGTGGACACGTCTCGGGGCAGGCCCAGCAGGATCCCGGCATCGATCATGGCCTCGGCGAGCAGGAAGAAGTAGGCCGGACCCGAACCCGACAGGGCCGTGACCGCGTCGAGGTGCACCTCGTCCATGCGGATCCCCTGGCCGACGTGCCGCAGGATCTCCTCCGCGACGTCGAGATCGCGGTCCTTGGCGTGGGTCCCACCGCTGAGCACCGACATCGCCTCATCGACCTGGACCGGGGTGTTGGTCATCACCCGCACGACCGGGACCTCGCCCTCGATCGTGTCCTGGATCGTCGACGTCGTGATGCCCGCCGCGACGGAGATCACGGTCTGTGCGGGGTCGAAGGCGTCACCCACCTCGCCGATCACCTTGACGAGCACCTGGGGCTTGAGCGCGATCAGCACGACGTCGGCCGCCTGGACGGCGCTGCGGTTGTCGGTGGTGGCCCGTACACCGTGCGCCGTCGACACCTCCTCGCAGCGGTCCGCCGAGGCGTCGGTGCAGATGACCTGGTCCGGTCGTACCCAGGAGGAGACGAGCAGACCGCGCAGGAGTGCCTCGCCGATGCGGCCGGTGCCGATGATCGCGAGCGTGCCGTCCATGCCAGGTCCTCTCGGGTGGGCAACGCGCGGAGCCTAACGGCCCCTACCCCTGGTCGGGACCGGCCGGGCCGCCGACGGGATTCGGCGGCAGCCCCGCCTTCGCGCGCCACCGCTGCTCGGTCTCCAGGTAGCTGGCGAACCCCGTCCTGAGCACCTGGTTGAAGGTCTCGTCCGAGACGCTGAGCACCTGGCCGAGGAGCTCGTCGAGGACCTCCGCATCGACCGCGGCGAGTGGGATCGCACCGGTCAGGATCAGGTCACCCTCGTCATCGAGGGCGAAGTGCACCGGGCCCGGGCGCTGGTTGCGCTGGAGCAGGATCCGGTAGACCTCCTCGTGCCCCTCGTCGAGCACGCCGGAGAACAGCGAGGTGACCGTCAACCGCCGGTCGCCGAGATCCAGCAGGACCGGGATCGTCCGCTTCCAATGGCCCTCCAGCATCGTCATCCAGCGGTCGTCACCCACCACCGTCCATTCCAGACCGGCGGCCGACAGCCCGTCGAGGACGACCTGCCGTGCCCGCTGCCGGGCGACTGGGGCTCCCTGGTTCATGGCTCCTCCCGGTGATCGATGGGTTGTTAGGGTCGCCGCCCTACGTCGCGTCACGACCTGGCGAGCGGCCCGGGACGCTGCGAGACTAACGGGGAGCGAAACGGCGACCCGCCGAGGCCCACCTACCAGCGACGATGGAGCAGCACCATGAGCGACGGCACCTTCCGGGTCCCCCCCCCGGTCAACGAGCCCGTCAAGGGCTACGCGCCCGGGAGCGCCGAACGTGCCTCGCTGGAGGCCGAGGTCGCCGCCCAGCGTGGCACACGCGTCGAAGCGCCCAACATGATCGGTGGCGTGGACGTCACCACCGGGGAGACCTTCGTCCAGCGTGCCCCCCACGACCACGGCCTCGAGCTCGCCGAGGTGCACGCCGCGGGCGCCCCCGAGGTCGAGCGCGCGATCGAGGCCGCCGTCGCAGCCCAACCCGGGTGGGCGGCGATGTCCTTCGCCGACCGCGCGGCGGTCTTCCTGCGGGCCGCCGACCTGCTGGCGGGGTCCTGGCGCGACACCATCAACGCCGCCACGATCCTCGGACAGTCCAAGTCGGTCCAGCAGGCCGAGATCGACGCCGCCTGCGAACTGATCGACTTCCTGCGCTTCAACGTGGCCTACGCCGAGCGCCTGCTCTCCGAGCAACCCGAGTCGGTCGACGGCGAGTGGAACCGCCTGGACGTGCGTCCCCTCGAGGGGTTCGTGCTGGCGATCACCCCCTTCAACTTCACCGCGATCGCCGGCAACCTGCCGACGGCACCGGCCATCGTGGGCAACACGGTGGTGTGGAAGCCGTCGGAGAAGCAGGCGCTCGCCGCCCACCACACGATGCGGCTGCTGCAGGCGGCGGGGCTCCCCGACGGGGTCATCAACCTCGTCCACGGCGACGGCGCCAGGGTCGCCGAGGTCGCGATCGCCGACCCCCGGTTCGCCGCGCTGCACTTCACCGGCTCCGAGACCGTGCTCAGCTCGCTGTGGGAGCGCATCGGCCGCAACGTCTAGAGCTACCACAGCTTCCCACGCATCGTGGGCGAGTCCGGCGGCAAGGACTTCGTGCTGGCGCACGAGAGCGCCCAGCTCGACCCGCTGGTGGTCGCGCTCGGTCGCGGCGCCTTCGAGTACCAGGGCCAGAAGTGCTCCGCCGCCTCTCGCGCCTACCTGCCGCGGAGCCTGTGGGCGCAACTGCGTGACCCGCTCGCCGACGTGGCCACGGGTATGACGATGGGCGACGTCGGCCGCGACCTGTCGACCTTCATGGGTGCCGTCATCGGCGAAGGCGCCTTCCGGACCCACGCGGCCGCGATCGAGCGCGCCCGGGGCGAGGGCGTCGAGGTGCTGGTCGGCGGCACCCCGGACGACAGCCAGGGCTGGTTCGTCCCGCCGACGGTGCTGGTGACCGAGGACCCGCGCTCGCACACCATGACCACTGAGCTGTTCGGTCCGATCCTGACCGTGTTCGTCTACGACGACGCCGAATGGGAGGCGATGCTCACCGAGGTCGACCAGGCCACGCGCTACGCCCTGACCGGGGCCGTCTTCGCCGAGGACCGCAAGGTGCTGACCGACGCCAGCGAGGCGCTGCGCAACAGCGCCGGCAACCTCTACCTCAACGACAAGCCGACCGGCTCGGTCGTGGCTCGCCAACCCTTCGGTGGCGCCCGGCGCTCGGGCACCAACGACAAGGCCGGGTCGGTGTTCAACCTGCTGCGGTGGGTGTCACCCCGCGCGATCAAGGAGACCTGGGACCCGCCGACCGACTGGCGGTACCCCCACCAGGACTGAGGGCGGCGGGGCAGGCCGTGCGGCGGGCGCGACCCGCCGCGCTGCGGCCGACCGCACGACGCCGGACGCCGCGAGCGAGGTCGCGCGACTCAGGCCGAACGACGCTGGGCCACCGCGGGCGACACCTCGACCGGCGCCGCCTGGCGGTCCACGGACGCGTCCACGCGCTCGGCGACCACGTCGGCGTAGACGGCCAGCAGCCGATCCACGGTGCGGTCCCAGGAGGCGGCCCGGGCCGCGGCGAGACCGGCACGGCGCGTGGCCGCCGCATGGACCGGGTCGGTCAACAGCCCCACGACGGCCGCCGCGTGGTCGACGGGATCGTGGTTGGGCACCAGCGTGCCACCGCCTCGCACCACCGCCTCGAGGCCCGGTACATCGGCCCCGACGACCGGCGTCCCACAGGCCTGGGCCTCGAGCGCGACCAACCCGAAGGTCTCGCTGCGTGAGGGGGCGAGGAGGACGTCGGCCGCCCGGTACCGCTCGGCGAGGTGGGCCTGCGCGACGGCATCCTCGAAGGTGACCGCATCAGCGACGCCGAGCTCACTGGCCAGCGCCCGCAGCTCGTCGGGCCCGGTGCGACCCCGGCCGTTCCCGGAGGCGCCACCCACGATCCTGAGCCGGGCGTTCGGCACGTGGCGGCGGACCTCGGCAAGGGTGCGCACCGCCACGTCCGGACCCTTCAACGGCTGGAGCCGGCCGACGAACAGCAGCTCGGGACCCTCCGCCGGGTCGGCGTCGGTCGGCCCCGGCGCGAAGCGGTCGAGATCGACCCCGGCCGGCACCACGGTCAGCCGGGCGCCGGACAGCCCGTAGGTGGTGTGCAGCAACCTCGCCTCGCCGCAGGTGAGCACCAGCACCCGGTCGGCGTCCTTGGCCACCCGCTCCTCCGCGTGGAGGCGCAGCGGAGGTTCGGGGTTGTCACCCGGCGCGAGGGTCGAGTTCTTCAGCACCCCGAGGGTGTGGAAGGTCTGGACCAGCGGGATACCCCAGCGCGGGGCGATCCGACGACCCACCCAGCCGGACAGCCAATAGTGGGCATGGAGCACATCGTGGGTGCCGGCGGTCGGATGGGCCTGAAGGGCGAGGAGGAAGGCGCAGAGGTGGTTGGTGACCTCCTCCTTGTCCACCGGGGCCGGTGGACCGGCATCGAGGTGGTGGACGTCGACCCCCGGAACGACCGTCGCCGTCGCGGGCTGAGCGGGGTCGCTGCGACGGGTGAACACGTCCACCTCGACGCCCAGGTCGGCCATACGCTCGGCGACCTCCCGGACGTAGACGTTCAAGCCACCACCATCGCCCGTCCCCGGCTGGTCGAGGGGCGAGGTGTGCACGCTCAGCAGGGCAACCCGCCGGACGGGCGGGCCGTCGCCGTCGTCGGTGCCAGGCGAGGTCCGAGCTACCGGGGTGGTCATGATCGCTGCACCACCAGGCGCTCCAGCACCCGGTCGCTGGCGCCGTAGCGGTACTTGTAGGGCTCGTCGCCGCGCAGCAGGTCGAAGACCTGCTGGCCCTGGTCGCTGGCCTCACCGATCAGCAGGTGCACCATGACCACGCCGGGCGCGAAGGACGCCAGGGTCGGGTCGAACGCGGAGTTGTACAGACCCCAGGTGCCCCGATGCACCAGCGACACCGTCGAGGCCGCCGGCAGCCCACCGACGTGCAACTCGTGGAGACGGAAGATGTCCTCGGCGACGAACTCCTCGGCGAGGGTGCGGAACCAGGTGTGCATGTCGGGACGCTGGAAGAAACCCGCCTTGTCCGGGAAGCTCTCGGCGGCCTGGTCCAGGAAGGCATCGAGGCGACCGACCACCTCGCCGGCCGGCACCCGCACCAGCTCCAGCTCCCCGGCATCGCGCGCGAGCTTGCGGGTCTTGCGGATCAGCTCCTGGCGCAGCCGGCCCGGGAGGCGGGCCAGGACCTCATCGTGATCGCCACCCAGAGCGACACGGGGGCAGACATCCTCGCGGCCATCCTCGACGACCCTGAGCTCGCGGGCCGCGAGGGCACGGCGGAACGCCTCCGGCCACCTGCTGTCCACAGGTAGGCCGGCGGCGACGAACTCGTCCCAGTCGACGTCACCGGCAAGGTGGTCCACGTAAGCCGACGCGACGTCGAAGCGGTCCTCGGGACGGCTGACGGGGCCGAGGTAGTCGGTCACCTCGGTCCCGCCTTGGAACCGACGGATCTCCTCCGGCCCACCGGCGCTGCCCTGGCGGTCGTTGGCGTCGGGGATCACGCCGATCAGGCGACCGTCGCTGTGCACGGTGTGGACCCGGATCGCGGTCGTGCCCCCGAAGGTCCGGTACCAGGTGTCGAGGTACCGAGGGGTGTGGAACACGGTCGCGTCTGGGTCCTCATCGAGGAGGAGCTCCCACGCGGACCGCTCACCTCCAGCGCGGAGGGCATCGTGGGTACGCAGCTCGATCACTGTGGGTCCTCGGGAGGGCGCGGTCGTTCCGCGCTCCGGCGGGTGACGCGGGTGTGGCGACGGCGGCGGCGGATGCCGACACCGGGTTGGTACGGGAGCCAGGCGCGACAACGGGGGCTCACCGTCGTTCGCAACGCGCCCCCGGGGTCGGATGGTAGTACGCGCAACGAGCTGTCCACGGCCCGACCGGCCATCGACCGTGACGGAGCACGCTGACGCCGGCGGCGTCGGACGCACCGCGTCGTCCACCGTGGGAACGCATCGGTGGACTCGGCCCTTCCCGCCGCCGGGTCCCCGGGCACGGCACGCCCACGACGGACCGACCTGGCGCGCGACCGGCGGCGGCGGTCAGCTGTCCTCGGGCGCAACAGCCGGCTCCGCAGCCCGGATGGCCGCATCATCGACGTCGCCCACCGTCAACGCGTCGAGCAGTTGACGACGCCGGCTCGGGCGCGGCTCCTTGAGCTCCGAGAGCCGCCGGAAGGAGCGGTACATCTCCAGCAGCGCCTGCCGCTGAGGGCCGGTCAGGTGGGGATCGGCGGCAACGGCCGCCTCCACGTCCAGCACCACCTCGCGCTCGTCGAGGATGCCCGCCTTGACGTAGAGCGTCTCGGAGGAGATCTCCAGCGCCTTGGCGATCGCCTGCAGGATCTCGGCCGAGGGCTTGCGCAGCCCCCGCTCGATCTGGGACAGGTAGGGGTTGCTGACACCGGCGATCTTGGCGAGCTTGCGCAGGGAGAGGGCCGCCGACTCCCGCTGGTGCCGGATGTAGCTGCCGAGGTCGTCGATGGGCGAGCTATGGTCGTGCTCCCCACCGGCGTCGGCAACCTCGTCACCATCGGTCACGTCGACGTTGGCCAGGGAGGGATCGGGTTCCTGGGCGGCGACCCTCCCGGCGGCCGTGGCATCGGCGGGACCACCAGCGTCGGCAGCGGGACCACCAGCGTCGGCAGCGCCCTCAGCCGCGGCAGCGGTCGCTCTTCCAGGCGTGCTGGACCGCGCGTCGCTCACCGTCCACCCCTCACTCTCCGCGGCGGCGCCCCCCGCCGACCGGCGTCACCGACCTTACCGGCTCTCGCGCCCGCCCCTCATGCCTGCCAGCGTGGCAGCCCCCCCCGCGACCTCATCGGTGACCCGAACCTGGCCCGCGCTGAGACCGCCACCGAGCGGCGGTGGCGGTGTCCAGGTGCCCGACGGCACGACCCCGGTGGCGGTCAGGACCTCGGCCGTCACCGCCGCGACCCCACGGGCAGCGCCATCGACCGCCTTGATCGCCAACCCCCAGGGCCGCCCGTCGGCCGCCACCCATCCGACGCCGTAGACGCCCTCAGCCCCCACCTTCGCGACCACACCCACGCCGAGCAACGCCGTCTCCAGGCGTCCCACCCCACCGACCAGCCCGGGGTGGACCACGCCGGACCGACGCACCCGCCGGAACCGACCGGCGGCCGCGAGGCCAGCGAAACCCGTCGCCAGCCGGCGGAGGGGAACGGCCACCGCCGGGGCGCCACACCCGTCGACGCCGATAGCCCCCGGTGGGCCGAGCTCGCGTTCCAGCACGGCCAGCACGCGCCGCTGGAGACGAGCCTCGGGGTCGAGCAGCGCTGGGCCCGCGACGCCGAGGCCACGACCGGCCAGGGCGAACAGCGCGTGCTTGCCGGAGCAGTTGTGCTGCAACCGGGAGGGAGGCGCCCCGGGGGCGGCCTCCGGCGCCGCTGGCGGGCAGGTCAGGGCGTCGGGGGGCGTCCCCGAGCGTTGGAGGAGCCGGTTGACCGCATCGAGGTGGCCCGGCTCGCCGCGGTGCGAGGCCCACGCCACAGCGAGCTCGTCATCACCCGGCAGGTGCGAGGGGTCCCCGGCCTCCTCGAGGATCTCCAGGCAGGCGGTCGCCTGGAACGGCTTCGCCGTCGAACGGACGAAGGTGGGGTGCTCGGGATCACCGCAGCTGGCCACCACCTCGCCCTCCGGGCCACCGACCACGAGGTGCGCGGCATGGGCGGACTCGAGATGCTGCCGGCCGGTCCGGACGTCCCGGCGGGTGATCTCAACGAGCAGCGGTGCGGCCTCCCGGGACCGTCGGGTGCCGGCGCCAACGCCAGCGGGCCGGGTCGCGTCCGCCACCTCGGTGTCCTGCTCCGCGGTCAACCGAGGAGTTCACGCACGTCCGCGCGTCCGTCCTTGTAGCGAGCGAGCAGCTCCGCCCGCAGCCCATCGATGCGGGTGAACAGTGCCCTGCGCCGTGCCGACAACTCGTGCTCGACCCGGGTCAGGACCTCGACCACCCGCTCGAGGTCGGACAGGTCGCTCTCGTCCCCCTCGGGGACCTCGTCCTCGGCGATGACCGCGTCGATCACGGCGGCGTAGCGCTCGGCGTCGGCGGGCACCCGGACCCGGAGCGAGCGTGCCTGCGCAGGGTCGCTCACGTGGCCCTGGTC
>PWEU01000350.1 GCA_003554005.1 Nitriliruptoraceae bacterium | reverse complement strand
GCGCAGGACCGCGAGCCGGCGCGCACCCCCGGGTCCCGCCCCCCAACGTCGTCCGGCGGCATGCAGCTCGGTGTCCATCGGGTCCTCTCGGTGGCCACGCCCGGATGGTGCGTCCGAACTGCGACGCGGCCGGCTGCCTCCCGGCGACAGTATGCCTGGCCGGACCGGCACCCGGCGGTGACAGGAACGCGTCCGGCGGTGACACGGACGCGTCCGGGGGTGACACGGACGCGTCCGGGGGTGTCACCGTCCCCTCTTTCAGTAGCCTCGGAGCGGTGCGAGGTGGACGTCGTCGCATCCGCGTCGGGTGCTCGGGGAACAGGAGGGTCAGGTGAGCGATCGTCCGCAGGTCCCGTCGGACCTCGCCGAGGCGCGCGCCCGGCACGACGAGCTGTCCCAGGTGATCCGCACCGCGCGGTACCGCTACTACGTGCTGTCCGCCCCCGACCTCGCCGACGCGGAGTTCGACGCCCTGGTCCGGGAGCTCGAGGCCATCGAGGAGGCCTACCCCGAGCTGCAGACGCCGACCTCGCCGACCCAGCAGGTGGGGGCCCCGCCCGACACGGCCTTCCCGCCGGTCACCCACCCGGAGCCGATGCTCAGCCTCGACAACGCCTTCTCCCGCGAGGAGCTCGAGGCCTGGGCCGCGCGGGTCCAGCGCGGGCTGGCCACCGACGCGGCCCCCGAGGAGCTCGACGAGGACGAGCTCGCCGCGGTCGACCCCGACGACGCGCCTGGGGTCGTCTACGGCTGCGAGCTGAAGGTCGACGGGGTCGCGATCGCCCTCGTCTACCGCGATGGGCTGCTGGCCACCGCCGGGACCCGCGGCGACGGCACCACCGGCGAGGACGTCACCAACCAGGTGCTCACCATCGACCGCGTCCCCTACCGGCTCCCCCTCGACGACCCACCGGCCCTGCTCGAGGTCCGCGGCGAGGTGTACTACCCCCTGGAGGCCTTCGAGGCGATGAACGCCGCGCGCATCGAGCGTGGCGAGGCCGCCTTCATGAACCCCCGCAACGCCGCCTCAGGGGCACTGCGCCAGAAGGACCCCGAGGTGACCCGCACCCGGCCGCTGGCGGTGTGGTGCCACGGGCTGGGGGCGGTGGAGGGCATCGACTTCGCGACCCACGCCGAGGCGATGGGCACCCTGGCCGAGGCCGGCCTGCCGGTCGCCGAGCAGAGCGAGCAGCACACCGACCTCGACGAGGTTTGGGCCTACGTCGAGCGGTGGACGGCTGCCCGCCACGACGTCAGCTACGAGATCGACGGGGTCGTCGTCAAGCTCGAGGACCTCGACCAGCGTGCCGAGCTCGGGTCCACCGCCCGTGCGCCGCGCTGGGCGATCGCCTACAAGATGCCCCCGGTGGAGCAGGCCACCACGCTGAAGGCCATCGAGGTCAACGTCGGCCGCACCGGCAAGGCCACCCCCTACGCCGTGCTCGAGCCCGTGCTGGTCGCCGGCACGCGCATCACCTACGCCACTCTGCACAACGAGATCCAGGTGCACGCCAAGGACGTGCGTGCGGGGGACCGGGTGCTGGTGCGTCGCGCCGGCGACGTGATCCCGGAGGTGGTCGGGCCCGTGCTCAGCGAGCGGCCCGAGGGCACGCAGGCCTGGTCGATGCCCGCTGAGTGCCCCTTCTGCGGGGAGCCGCTGGTCCGTCCCGAGGGTGAGGCGCACCACTTCTGCGAGAACGTCGACTGCCCCAACCGGCTGCGCGAGTCGCTGGCCCACCTGGCCTCACGCGGCGCGTTGGACATCGAGGGGCTCGGCGAGCAGACCGTCGACCTGCTGCTGCAAGAGGGGCTGGTGGAGGACCTCGCCGACGTGTTCCGCCTCGACCAGCGGCGCGAGGAGCTGCTGGCGCTCGAGAAGTGGGGGACCAAGCGCGTCGAGAACCTGCTGGCCGGCATCGACGAGGGTCGCCAGCGCCCGCTGGACCGGGTGCTCGTGGCGCTCAACATCCGCCACCTCGGCCCCACCTACGCCAAGACGCTGGTCCGGGCCTACCCCAGCCTGCAGGCGATCCGCGACGCCGAGCCCGAGGAGCTCGAGGCCATCGATGGGATCGGGCCGGTGATCGCGCAGGCCGTGCACTCCTGGTTCGCCACGCCCCGCAACGCGCAGTTGGTGGACGAGCTGATCGCGCTCGGCATCACCACCGACGCCGAGGTGGAGGACAGCGCAGCCGGGGTGGACGCGGACCTGCTGGCGGGCTGGACCGTGGTGGTCACCGGCACCCTGGAGGGCTTCACCCGGGACGAGGCCAAGGAGGCGCTGGAGGCCCGCGGCGCCAAGGTCACCGGCAGCGTGTCGGGGCGGACCTCGGTGGTGGTGGCCGGTGCGGACCCTGGCTCCAAGCTCGACAAGGCGTCGGCCGCCGGGGTGCCCGTGGCCGACGAGGCGGGCTTCCGGCACCTGCTGCAGCACGGTGAGCTACCCGACGACCCCGAGGCGGGGTGAGGCCACCGACGGTGCCGCGTTTCGATCCCCGTAGTTACCCGGGACCGCGTCCCGCCGGGCCCGTCGTGGTGCACGACGGCGAGGTGGCGGACCTCGACCTCGATGCGTGGTTGGGGGATGGCGCGGCGGCCCCTGCTGGTGGCCGTGCGGGATCGACCGCCCCGGTGCTCCGCACGGGCCGTCGTGCCGGACCGATCGCTCCGGTGCTCCGCCGGCCCGGAGAGGTCCGCTTCAGCGTCGCCTACGGCTCGAACGCCTCACCCGGGCGGCTGCATGACAAGGGGTTGGACATCGACGGTGCCGTGCTGCTGCCGGCGCGGATGCGCGGGTACGTGCCCGCCTTCGAGGCCCGTCGCACCGGCTACGGCGCGGTCCCACTGACGCTGGTCCCGGAGTCTGGCGCGGTCACCGACACCTGGGTGCTGGGGCTGCCGCCGGCGGCGACGCCGCTGCTCGACCGCACCGAGGGCAGGGTCGCGGAGCACCCCCCGCAGCGGGTCCTGGTGGAGGAGGGCGACGGCCGGTTCGCGCCGCCGGGCACCTACCAGCTCGGGCGGGTCGGCGAGGTGGTCGTCGCCGGGCGGTGGCGTCTGGCGGAGAGCCTGGCCTATCTGCCGGGGCGTGCGACGCGCATCCAGTGCGATGCGCTGGGCCACTGGCGGACGTGGCCGGAGGTGGACCAGACCGCGGCGGCCGCCCACCTGGAGCGCGGTGGCCCGTCCCGGCCGGCGCCGCCGGTCGCCGCGCCGGTCTTCGGGCCGTGGCCACCGACCCCATTGCGCTGACGAGCACCGCCCCGCCCGCCCGTGCCCCAGGCCGCCCGTGCTCCGGGCCGCCCGTGCTCCGGGCCGCCCACGCCGGGGTTGGGGAAGCTGGGCCCCGGAAGGCGGGGGTGGGGTTCCCCAACCCGCCCCGGCCGGCGCGGGTGCTGGGGGGTTGGGGAAGCTGGGCCCCGGAAAGCGGGGGTGGGGTTCCCCAACCCACTCCTGGGCGGTGCGGCCGCCCCGGCCGCCCGTGCTAGGGGCCGCCCACGCCGGGGTTGGGGAAGCTGGGCCCCGGAAGGCGGGGGTGGGGTTCCCCAACCCGCCCCGGTCGGTGCGGGCCGCCCCGGCCGCCCCGGGTGCTGGGGGGTTGGGGAAGCTGGGCCCCGGAAGGCGGGGGTGGGGTTCCCCAACCCATTCCTGAGCGGTGCGGCTGGTGCGGTCGGCGCGGGTGCTGGGGGGTTGGGGAAGTTGGGCCCCGGAAGGCGGGGGTGGGGTTCCCCAACCCACTCCTGGGCGGTGCGGCTGGTGCGGACGGCGCGGGTGCTGGGGGGTTGGGGAAGTTGGGCCCCGGAAGGCGGGGGTGGGGTTCCCCAACCCACTCCTGGGCGGTGCGGCCGCCCCGGCCGCCCCGGGTGCTGGGGGGTTGGGGAAGCTGGGCCCCGGAAAGCGGGGGTGGGATTCCCCAACCCGCCCCGGCCGGCGCGGGTGCTGGGGGGTTGGGGAAGCTGGGCCCCGGAAGGCGGGGGTGGGGTTCCCCAACCCACTCCTGGGCGGTGCGGGCCGCCCCGGCCGGCGCGGTGCAGCCGCGCGGTGAGGTCAGGCCGGCTGGACGTCCACGCCGGCCTCGCGCAGCGCCTCCAGCGCGGCCTCGCCGTCGCCCGGTTCCATCTCGACCATGCGGGTCGCCGCCACGGGCAGGACGACGTCGTAGCCGAGCTCCCGGGCGTCCAGCGCCGTGGCCTTGACACACACGTC
>PWEU01000284.1 GCA_003554005.1 Nitriliruptoraceae bacterium | reverse complement strand
CGCGTTCGACCACCGTGGTCCTGTCCACCCACATCCTCGCCGACGTCCAGCAGGTGTGCGACGTCGTCGGGGTGATCGACCACGGGCAGCTGCGGTACCAGGGGCCGATCGCCGAGCTGCTCGCACGGACCTCCTCGGCCTACAGCCTCCACGTCCGCGGGGACGCGTCCGCGTTGCTCGTCGCGCTCCAGGCGGCGCCGTGGGTCCGCGAGGTGGAGGAGCTCGCACCCGGTCGGCTACGGCTGGTCACCGACGACGCCCCGCGTGCCGAGCAGGCCCTGCCCCGCCTGGTCGCGGACCACGGCCTGGCCCTGGTCTCGAGCAACCCGGCCACGGATCTGGAGACCGCGTTCCTGGAGCTGACGAGATGAGCCTGTGGCGCCTGGAGCTGCTCCGGATGGTCCGGACCCACCGGTGGACCATCGTGGTCGGCGTCTACGTGCTGTTCGGGGTGCTCGGTCCCGTCACCGCCCGCTACCTCAACGAGATCGTCGCCAACTTCGCGGGTGAGGTCACGATCGTCATGCCCGATCCCCGGCCGGTGGACGGCGTGCTGCAGTTCGTGTCGAACACGACGCAGCTCGGGCTCCTGGCGGTCGTGATCGTGGCCGCCAGTGCGCTGGCCATCGACGCCCGGTCGGAGGTGGCTGCGTTCCTCAGGACCCGCGTGTCGCATCCGGCGGCCCTGCTGTGGCCGCGCTACGTGGTGGTGACCGCGACCGCGGTGGTGGCGTTGCTGGTCGGGACCGCGGTCGCGTGGGCCCTCACCACGGTCCTGCTCGGTGCGCTCCCTGCGGGAGCGATGCTGGTCGGGACCGCCCTCGGCGCGCTCTACCTCGCCTTCGCCGTGGCGGTGCTGGCTGCGGCCGGCGCCGTCACCCGGGGCATGCTGCCCACGGTCTTCGCCGCTCTGGCCGTGCTGATCCTGCTGCCGATCCTGGGCGTGCTGCCCCCGGTACAGCCGTGGCTGCCCAGCCACCTGGTCACCGCGGTGGTCGCCCTGGTGGACGGGGAGTCCGCGCGCGAGTACCTGCGGGCCGTCGGGGTCACGGTCGTGGTCACCCCGCTGTTGCTCGTCCTCGCGGCGCGTGGTCTGGAGCGGCGCGAGCTGTAGCGCCTGCGGTCAGGGGATCGGCGGTGTGCCGGCGGCAGTGGCGGCCCCCGCGTCACCTCGGGTCGGTGGTTGCGGGGGGTCGGCCGGGTCGTCGCCTGCGGCGTCCTCGGGGGGAGGAGGGGGTGTGCCGGGTGCTCCCGACCCTGCGCCGGGCCCACCCACCGGATCCTCCGGTGGGTCCGGGGGTGCCGGGGCCGGCGGCGGGGTCGGTGCCGGAGCCGGCCGGTCGGTCGGATCGGTCACCGGGGGCTCGCCCGGATCGGGGGCAGGGGGCGTGGTGGGTGCCCCGTCGCGTGGCAGCTCCGGACCGTCGGTCTGCCCGTCGGGCAGGCGGTCCCCGTCGCGGTCACCAACATCGCCGTCACCAGCGTCGCTCCCGCGGGGGACCAGCGGGTCCGGCGTGGTCGGAGGTGGTGGCTCCGGTGTCGTCCCACCAGCCGGTGCGTCGTCCGTGCCGGTGTCGGCCGGCTCGGTCGGGTCGTCGTCCTCCGTCGGCGCCTCGGGTTCCACCTCGGGGTGGATCGCCCCTGGGTCGCGATCGGCCTGCCCTGGCAGCACACCCGCGGCACCGGCACCCCCGAGCGCGGTGGCGGCGACGGCCGTGCCACCCAGCAGCAGCTTGAAGGCGAGGCTCAGTCCGGCGACCCGGGCGGCCAGCGGGCGGAGGCCCAGGCTCGGCCAGGCGGCGGCACGGCGAGGGGCGGGCTCCGGCTCCACCGGCGCGGGCAGCGTCCGCAGCCCCTCGGCGAACAGCTGCTGGAGCTCCGGTCCGGGCTGTGCGTCGACAGCGGACACGTCCTGCAGCGCCGCGATCGCCGCAGCGAGGTGGCGCTGCTCCAGCGCGCGCGGTGTCGGCCGTCCGCGGAGGAGGTCCTCCACCAGGCGGTCGTCGAGGTCGCGGCCGGTGCTCATGTCCAGGTCATCGTCGCCGGAGGTCATGTGGTAACGCCCTCCCGCTCCATGATCCGTCGGAGCCGGGCGAGCCCGCGGCGCTGCAGCATCTTGATGGCACCGGGCCGCCTGCCGAGCAGAGCGGCGACCTCGTCCACCGACAGGTCGGCGACGATCCGGAGCAGCACCACGGCACGTTGGTCGTCGGTGAGGTCCTCGACCAGTGCCCGGATCCGTGTCTCACCGAGCTGTTCCATCGCCTCGTGCTCGACGTCACCGCCGACGGGGTGGTCCTCGTTCGGAGACGGGCCCGTCTTGGGTCGTGCCGAGCGTCGACGGTGGTCATCAATGGCCCGGCGGTGGGCGATCGTGAACACCAGCGAGCGCAACCCCTGGAGATCGCCCTCGAAGGAGCTGAGGCGGTGGAACACCGTCAGCATGACGTCGTTGGCGAGGCTGTCGGGGTCCGAGGCGCCGTGGAGGTCGAGGTACCTGACCACGCTGGGGGCGAGGTGCTCGTAGAGCCGCTCGAAGGCCCACCCGGCCCCGGCGCACGCAGCGACGAGCGCGTCCTCCAGGGCGACGTCACCCACGGGCTGTCGGTCCGGCTCCGGCACTGGCACCTCCCTGGATCGCACCCGCTCGCCGAGCATCGGGTGCTCCGGGCATCGACCCCGCCGTCGGCAAGGTTGACACCTGCGGTGCGGTCGCATCCGTCGGGGCCCGTCCGGTCGCCGGGTGGCCGCGGTGGCGGCGCACCGGTCACGGGGGCGCGACCGGGCCGGGCTCGCGCATGCGTTCAGCGCGCACTCTCGGGTCCTCGGCCGGAGTGACGTTGCCCCGCCGGCCGTGCCTGCGATGACCGCCATGACCGACGAACCCGACAGCGGAGTCCAGACCACCATGGCACTTCTGACCGCACTCACCACGACCGTGGCGGGCAAGGCGGCGACCGTCCTCGGCAGCGTTGCCCTGGCCGGCGCCGGCCTGTCCGTCGCGATCGACACCGCCGCCGACGAGGCTGAGGACGGGCTCACCACCGCCGAGGCGCAGGTGGACGCGGCCACCGATGACCTCGACGTCCCCGAGCTCCCGGAGCTGCCGGAGCTGCCCGACCTGGTCGAGCTGCCGGCCTTCGAGGACCTGGTTCCCCAGGTCGACCCGGTGGATGTCCCGGCGACGCCGGATGGCGACGACGACGCGCGGGCCGACGAGGTGCACGGGGCCCTGGCAGGCGAGCTGCGACCCGGCGATGACGGGTTCGGTCCGGCGGTCGCGGGCCAGGCTCGTGAGGATGGCGCGGCCCTCGGTCGCGCGGTCTCCGAGGCGGCACGCGGCGGAGCCGGAGAGGAGGGCGAGGCGACCTCGCGCGCAGCCGCCGGCCTGGAACGTGCCGGTGAGCAGGCGCCGGTCGACCTACCCGTGATCGAGCCTCCGGTCGCCGTCGAGCTCCCGGAGCCGGCTGAGGACCGTCCGTCGGACCCTGAGCGCGGCCCGGAGACGTCCGAGGGCGCGGGTGGCGATGCTCCCGGTCCTCGCGGCTGAGCCACGACCACCCGCTGCGGACACGCGCAGCGACGCCGAGCGGCCCCGGGACCTCCCGGGGCCGCTCGGCTGTGGTGGGGCGGGGGTCGCCCGGCGGGTCAGCGGTGGGCGCGGTTCACGGCGCTGACGATGGCCTGCAGCGACGCCGTCACGATGCTCGGGTCGACGCCCACCCCCCACAGGGTCCGACCCTCGATGTCGCACTCGATGTAGGAAGCGGCCGTCGCGTCGTCGCCGGCGGACATCGCGTGCTCGGCGTAGTCCAGCACGTCCACCTCGACGCCATGGCTGGCCAGCGCGTCGCAGAACCCCGCGATCGGGCCGTTGCCCTCACCCTTCAACGTCACCGGCTGCTCGCGGTCGAGCAGGTCGACCCACAGCTGGTCGATGCCCCCCTCAAGGGCGATGTGACGGCTGGCGACCAGGCGGAAGCGGCCCCAGGGATCGGTGTCGGAGGGCAGGTACTCGTCGGCGAAGATGCCGATCATCTCCGCTGAGGTGACCTCGCCGCCCTGGCTGTCGGTGCGGGCCTGGATGACGTGGCTGAACTCGATCTGCAGCCGCCGCGGCAGGTCGAACTGGTGGTCGTTCTTCATCACGTAGGCGACGCCACCCTTGCCCGACTGCGAGTTGACGCGGATCACCGCCTCGTAGGTCCGGCCGACGTCCTTCGGGTCGATCG
>PWEU01000182.1 GCA_003554005.1 Nitriliruptoraceae bacterium | reverse complement strand
GCGGATCCCCGCCGGTCTCGGCTACTGGCACGAGGAGGAGGATCCCGCGTGGCGTGGCTTCGTCCGGGAGCACGGCCTGCCTGAGAGCGTCGCGAACGACGCCAAGCTGCGAGATCGAGCACCTCGCCAGTTCGGCACGCTCGGGTCCGGCAACCACTTCCTCGAGCTCTGCGCCGATGAGCGGGGTGTGATCTGGCTCATGCTCCACTCGGGGTCGCGCGGTCCTGGTAACACCCTCGCCATGCGACACATCGAGGCCGCCAAGGGGCTGATGGCCAGCCACCTCAGCGAGCTCCCTGACCCGGATCTCGCCTACCTCGTGCAGGGCACGGCAGCGTTCGACGCCTACATCCGCGACCTCACCTGGGCCCAGGCCTACGCCTCCGGCAACCGCCAGCGGATGATGGACGTCGCCCTCACCGCCGTGCGTGCGCACGCCCCTCACCTCGAGGTCGTCCAGTCCATCAACAACCACCACAACTACGCCCGCCTGGAGCGCCACCACGGGCGCGAGATGTGGATCACCCGCAAGGGCGCGATCTCCGCCCGCGAAGGAGAGCTCGGCGTTATCCCCGGATCGATGGGGACGGGCTCCTACATCGTCCGGGGCCTGGGCAACCCTGCCAGTTACGCATCGGCGTCGCACGGCGCCGGCCGCGCCATGAGCCGCACCCAGGCCCGCAGACGGTTCACCGTCGAGGACATGGAAGCCGCCATGGAGGGCCGCACCTGGCTCCAGAAGGACGCCGCGAAGCTGATCGACGAGATCCCCGGCGCCTACAAGGACCTGGCGACCGTCATGCGCGACCAGGTGGACCTCGTCGAGGCCGTCCACCACCTCACGACGCTCGTGAACTACAAGGGCGTCGAGGAAGGCACCCGACGGGGCATCGAGTGAGGCCGCGATCCTCCCGCGACGCCGGGCGGCGCCTGACGCACGCTGGCGTCGGCCTTCGTGGCGGACCTCGAAGGTCAGGTCCCCCGACCACGACCTCCCCCGGGTCTCACTAGCATCGATGCTTGCTCGAACGAGGTGGAGCGTTGATCAGCGAGGACAGCACGGCCGAGGAGTTGCTCGAACACGTCGGTGCGGTGGGGCGCGAGCTCGCCGAGGCGGACGGCCTGCAGGCGACGTTGCAGCTGATCGTCGACCTCGGTGAGGGTCTCTTCGAGCACAGTGACGGCGCCAGCCTGATGCTGATCGGCAGGGGCGGGGTGATCGTCACGCCCGCCGCCTCCGCGCCGGTGGCGTACGACAGCGACATGGCGCAGCACGCCACCGGACAGGGACCATGCCTGGATGCCATCAGAGAGCACGCGACGATCGTGATGGACGATCTGGAGACCGACCAGCGGTGGCCCGACTACCGCTCCCGGGTGCTCGGGCTCGGGGTGCGCTCGATGATCAGCTTCCGGCTGTTCGTGACCGACGACTCGATGGGAGCGCTCGACGTGTACTCCCGTCGGCCGCACGCCTTCGACCGGCGCTCGCAGCTCATCGGTCAGGTGTTCGCCGCGCAGGCGTCGGGGGCCATGAAGGCGGCGCTCATCGAGGCCGGGCTCCAGACCGCGCTCCAGTCACGTGACGTCATCGGACAGGCCAAGGGGATCGTGATGGCACGCCACCGTCTGACCGCCGATATGGCCTACGAGGTCCTCAGACGGCTCTCACAGGACCGCAACCAGAAGCTGACCGAGCTGGCTGAGGAGATCGCACGGACCGGTCAGCTGCCAGGCCCGAACCCGTAGCACCCGACAGCGACGGGGCCGAGCGACCCGCAGACCCCACCAAACGACCGGTCCTCGACCCAGGCGACCCGCACGGCTTCGGGTCGTTCGACCCGCGGGGTCGTCCACCGTCAGGAGCACCTCCAGCTCACGCAGGGTTCAGCCCGCTGCGCGACCAGGGCCGAAGGGCCAGGGCGGACCTGCAGGCAAGGCTGATAATTTCGCCGCTTCTACGTCGAGGAAGCGGCGGCACGCAAGCGACCAGCACTGCTGGAGAGCCGATGATCCCTTCCAACGACCCTCGCACGAGCGCAACACCCCATCGGGCGCCGTACGTTCCGCCGGTCCGGACCTCCCGCCGACCGGGCGAGGCACCCCGGACCGATGTGCACCATGTGGCCGAACTGTCCGCGATGGTGGCCTACCTACGGGCACTGCAGGAGCATTTCCGTGCTGACCGCCGGCTGAACGACCGGGCTCGTGACGCTGCGGTACGACTCCAAGCTCTGGCCCACGCGCTGACGAGCACGATCGTGGTCGATCCGGTGGACCGCCCTGAGCCGCCAGCGACCGGCCCCGTTCCCGAGGCATCTCTCAGCGATCTGGAGACCGCGTTCCTGCGCTGGCTCGTTGACCCGGAGGCAGCCGACGACGTCCTACTCGATGACCCCGACCGGTACCTGCGACCGACGCCGCAGACCGTCGATGCGTTGCGTTCCTCGACACGGCCGCTCTCCGGCGAGGTTGCCGCCACGCTCGGCATGCCCGCTGGCACCACGATAGGGCACGCCGCCTCCGAACTCCGCCGCGCTGTCGATGACCCGGCAGGACCACGGTGCCGCTCCTACCGGGCCGGGGCCTACTATCTTCGCGGCCTTGATCGCATCGCGCTCGTCACCGCCGAGGTCGAGAAGGCCTTGCGATGAGCGAAGCCAGCGCGACCCACCAGGACCGCACGAGCCTCCACCCCGACCCCGACGCCGACTCGGCATGGCTCGCCGCCTACGCCCTCGGGTTGGCCTACTCCCAGACGAGCCAGCAGCAGCAGGTGGACCTCCTCCGCGAAGCGACCCAGGGACAACCTGAACTGCTGGACGTCGCCCCCCAACGTCTGGACACGACCGACGTGATCGAACCCGACCTGCGTGACCAGGCCCAGCGACTGCTCGGTCGCGCACGGACACTGACGGTCAACGGCGCCCCGGCGACCATCATCGACAACAGCTGACGACCGACAGCGACCCCAACACACCGGTCGATCGGGACGCCGATCGACCGGTCCAGGGCCGGACGGCCCTCGCCGAGCATCTCACAGGCGGGTCTCAGCTTGGCCGCAAGCTACGCGCGGCGGTGTCCAGGCTGCTCTCCTCGTCGGTCGGTGGCGTCGCCGATCCGAGCGAAGGCCGGTGGGCACCAGGGCGTTTCGGCGGTCGAACCACTACGACGCCCCTGGGGCGCTCGGTGACCACGGCACCGCGCCGTGTGCGCCGTGCTTACGCCGGATCGGGAGGCGCTCATGCAAGGAGTTGCTCGATCTCCTCGCCGTCGACCTGCTCCTGCTCCAGCAGCCGGTCCACGAGCTGATCGAAGACCTCGCGGTGCTGCTCGATGAGGTGCTGGGCCCGATCGGCCGCATCACGCAGCAGGCGCTGCACCTCCTCGTCGACCAGTTGCTGCGTGTCCTCGGCGTACGGCCGGCTCTGGACCCCCGGTAGCCCACCGGGCTCGTCCTGGGTGGGGTAGCCGACGGGGCCTACCCGGTCCGACAGGCCGAACTCGCGCACCATCCGGCCCGCGAGCTCGGTGGCCTGGGCGAGATCCTCGGCTGCCCCCGTGGACAGCTCGTCCAGCACGACCATCTCGGCCGCCCGCCCGCCGAGCCGGACGACGAGGCTGGCCTGCAGCTCGGCCTCCGACGCGAGGCGACGCTCCTCCGTGGGGAGCTGCTCGGTCGTGCCGAGCGCCTTCGGGGCCGGCAGGATGGTGACCTTGGCGACGGGATCGGCGGCGTCCTGGACCGCGGCGACGAGCGCGTGCCCGGCCTCGTGCACCGCCACTCGGCGCTTCTCCGCGTCACGGAGGAGGTCGCTGCTCTGGCGCTTGCCGATCACGAGGCGGTCCCGCGCAGCATCGAAGTCGCGCTGCATGATCTCTCTCCGGTCGTCACGGAGCGCGGTGATGGCAGCCTCGTTGACGAGGTTCTCGAGCTGGGCGCCGCTGAATCCCGGTGTCCCACGCGCGACCACCGTGAGGTCGACGTCGTCGGCGATCGGCTTGCTGCGCAGGTGGACCTCGAGGATCTTCACGCGGTCATCCTGGGTGGGCAAGGGGACCTCGATCTGCCGATCGAAACGCCCTGGACGCAGCAACGCCTCGTCCAGCATCTCCGGGCGGTTGGTCGCAGCGAGGATGACGATGCCCTCTCTGGGGTCGAAGCCGTCGAGTTCCTTGAGTAGCTGGTTGAGGGTCTGCTCCTGCTCGTTGTTGGAGCCGATGGTGGTCTGGCTGCCACGCTTCCGACCGATGGAGTCGAGTTCATCGATGAAGATGATGGAGGGCTGCCGCTCGCGGGCCTTCTCGAACAGGTCGCGCACCCGGGACGCGCCCACGCCCACGAGCATCTCGACGAACTCCGAGCCGGATGCGGAGATGAAGGCCACGTCGGCCTCCCCGGCGATGGCGCGCGCCATGAGGGTCTTGCCGGTGCCGGAGGCTCCCAGCAGCAGGATCCCACCCGGCCCACGGGCGCCGACCTCGCGGAAGCGCTCCGGCTCGCGCAGATAGTCGATGATCTCGCGGACCTCCTCACGCACCTCCTCGTAGCCCGCCACGTCGTCGAAGGTGACGTCGGGGCGCTCGGCGTCGATGACCTGTGCCTGGCTCTTCCCCATGCCCTGCATCATGCCCATCTGCTGGCTGGCACCACGTTGGAGCAGGAACAGGAACAGGCCGATGATGAGGAAGAAGGGGAGGAACGCGAGCAGGGAGGCAAGGAAGCCGTCGGTGGGAGCCACGGCCTCGACCTCGACCTCCTGCTCCAACAGCCGCTGCTCGAGCTCCTCCTGGACGAAGGGCGGGACGACGGTCTCGAACGCCGTGCCGTCCTCCAAGTCGCCCTCGACACGGCCGTCATCGTCGACCGTGATCCGTGCGACCTCGCCGTCCTCGAGCAGTTCGACGAACTCCGTGTAGGCCAGCTCCTCGGCGGGGTCGACCGTCCAGAGACCGACGAGCCCCGCCACGACGAGGGCGAGCACGGCCGGGAGCAGCCACCAGCGCCACCTCGACGACCGGAGCCAGGCAGGTGCGCCCTCGTGGTCCTCCTTGCTTCCCTCCTGACTCATCGTGCCTCGACCCCGGCGCCGGGTTCGCTGATCTCTACGACGCTGTCGGGGCTGAGCGACATCCGGTCGATCCCGCGTTCGACGAGGGGGGCCGCGACGTCCTCAGGATCGCTCGCGGTCCGCTCGGAGTCCCGATCGATACCCCCTTCGAGCTGGGTGAGATCGTTGCTGTCGATCGAGAACCCGCCGGGCCGGTCGGCGAACTCCTGAGCCACCGTCACGTTGGATCCGATCTCGGCCATCATGTCGATCCCGGGGTCCGCCTCACCGCGTTGGAGGCCATCCTCGGCCACAAGGCTCTCGCTGGGCATGGTGTCGCTCCTCGCCGATACCGGTTCCTCAACTCCACCGCCATGCAACGACTTCCCGACCATAGGGTCTGCTGCCTGAGGTGCCTCGGACGAACGACCGTGGCATCGGCCGGACCTCGATCCCGCGCCCAGGCAGGCGGGACTGCCTGACCATCACGACCTGGGCGATCGTCGGCCGTCCTCGGAGCGAGCCCGAGGAGTCCGACAGAGCTCCGGCGGCCGCCACGACGACATCAGGGGCGGTGGAGGGGCCGTCTCCGCGCCCGTGCACGACCTGCAACACGCGAGAGGATCTACTCGCGCGACGCTGCTACGTACCCCCGTGGGGCAGGTACCCGATGCCGTAGGTGCGGCCGTAGGTGCGGCCGTAGGTGCGGCCGTAGGTGCGCCAGCGTCGACCGTCCACCATCGGACGGGGTAGCGGGACGGCGAGCGGCACCTACCGTGGTGGGAACCGGATGGAGGTATCACCATCGACGAGATCGAGACCCGCACGCTAGAGGAGCAGGACACTGCCGTCGTACGTAGCCGCCTCGACGCCAGCGAGTTGACCTCCTGGCTGTCCGGTGTCTACGGCACGTTGACGCTGCACCTACAACGCATCGGGGTTCCCGCGATCGGCCAGCCCTTCGTGCGCTACCACGAGCGCGGTCACCACCTCGACGTCGAAGCTGGCCTGCCGACCGCGGAGCGCATCACGCCCAAGGCGGAGGTCAAGCTGTCGTCGCTGCCGGGTGGCACGGTCGCGACGATCTGGCACCACGGCGCGCCCGAAGAGGTAGACGCCGCGGTCGAAGCGCTCGACGCCTGGATGGAGCAGCGCGGTGTCGAGCCGGTGGGTGCGCCCTGGGCCGTACACCACATCGATCCGACCGCGCTGCCCGAGCGTGGGAGCTGGACGACCGAGGTCATCTGGCCGTTCCGCGAGTGAGCTCGCCCTGACGGAGAGCCGGGTGCGCGGGAGCCCGAGCGGCGGGCCGCACGCGTGCTCGCCGCTGCCGTCGAAGGCGCTGCGGACCGGTCACGTGCCCCGTGGAGGCCACGGTTCGCCCGCGGCGGTGACCAGGCAGCTGCAGGCCTCGCACCGGAGCAACTGCTCGGCGTCGGGTTCAGCGCGTGGCGCCGCGTCCGTGACGGTGTGCTCCGCCCGGTCGTGGCCACACTGCGAGCATGTCCCGGTCCACTCCATCGTCTGTGTCCCTGCGTCGCGTCGGTGGTGACGGCTGGCGACGGCTTGGGCGCGACGTCGCATGACGAAGGTACGACACCTCACACCGTCCCGGATCCGGCCGATCGTCGCCGAGCCATGCCCCGTAGGGACGACCGGTGTGGGCGCTTGAGATCGACCGCCACCTCGAGCAGGAACGCCTGCAGCGTTTCGACCTCACCGAGTTCTGGCAGCGGGTCACGGAGCGCCAGACCGCCGCGGTGGACCTGCCCGACGCGGCCTTCCACTCCCGAGCGGGAGCCGCTGTTCGAGTTCCCCCTTCGACCTGAGCCGCACGGCCGGTGAGGCCGGATCTCAGGCCAGCGGGTCGGCCTCGGCGGGCGGCTGGCGCAGCAAGACCGGCACCCCCGCCAGGACCGGCAGCCAGGTCGCGAGGACGCGGTAGACGACGACCACCGACGTCGCGAGCGCCACGGGGTAGCCGAGGGTGGCGAAGGCTCCCACCATGCCGCCCTCCACGAACCCGACGCCGCCAGGTGTCACCGGGATCGCCGTAGCCAACTGGGTGACGCCGAAGCCCACGAGCAGCGCGCTGATCCGGGGGGTGGTCCCGAGTGCGAAGAACACGAGGGCGAGCGAGGCGATGTCCGCTGCCCACTTGCCGAGGGCCCACCCGACGATCCGGCTCAGCTGCCTCGTGGTCGGCGGATCCTCGGTCACATCGCGTAGCGAGTCGCGCCACCCGTCGACGTGCTCCCCCAGCGTGTGGTGCAGCCTGGCGAGCTGTCCGACGATCCGATCACCGGCCGACGGGGAGCGCAGGACGGCGATCACCGTCGCGACGAGGCCGACGAGCACCACCAGTGCAGGCAGCGCGATGACCAGCGCCAGGGACGGCAGGTCACCGGCGATGAACGCGACGACGATGCCGGCCGAACCGAGACCGGCGATCGTGGCGAGCGAGATGGTCGCCGCGAGCGTGACCGCGGCCGCCGCGCTCGGCCCGCTCATCCCTTGCGCGGTCAACCGCTGCACCGCCAGCCCGTTCCCCGCCCAGCCACCCCCCGGCAGTGTGTGGCTCAACGTGAAGGCCGGCATCGAGGCGGTCAACGCCTTCATCGTCCCGACCGGACCGTTGACGGCGGCCGCGCTCGCGCCGTAGACCTTGCCCCACAGCACCACGACGGCCACCTGGAGCAGGAAGGCACCGGTCAGGGGCAGGATCGAGCCGCGCGTGACGGCGCCCAGCGCCTCGTCGATGCCGACCACCACCAGGCCAACGGCGTACCCGGCGATCACGAACAGGACAGCGAACAGCCACCGCCGCGGCGATCGGGCGACGCGCCCTTCGGCAGAGGTGTGACCGTCCGTGGTGTCCGCCATGTCCCCCATCCGGCTGGAACCAAGCGTACGTGGATCCGTCCGTGCGGTCCCCCGGACGTCTGGGCGGGGAGGCCATCCGGGCTGCCCGTGACGATGGTGGTCGCCGACCCAGGGTGGCCCCACGCGACGGTGTAGGACCTGGTCCTGCGCTCGAGTTCGCGACCAGAGGTGGACGGCAGCGTTCGAGGACAGCGACGAAGGGGCTTGCGCGAGGAGCCGTGGCTCCCACCGGTGGTCTTCCAGGCCACGCGCGCATCGCGACTGACCGTCTGGGCCCGCCCGAGCCTGTGGGCCCGGCACGATCGTCGCGGGAGGATCCAGGTGACCGGCGCCAGCAGACGGGTGGACTCATGATCCAGACGCAGCAGGCCAGGAACCGCCAGCGTGCGCACACGTTGCGGCATACTTCGCCGTGCCCGAGACCCAGCCAACGACGCCGCCATCCGAGTCCGGCACTGGCCGGGGCCCGCTGGCGCGCACGTTCAGGGCACGCCCCGAGGATGTCGTCGACGTGTTCGTCTACGTCGTGGTGCTCAACCTGACGGTCGAGTACTTCCCGAGGGTCATCACTGAGAGCTTCACACTGTCGTTGCTCACCGCGGCCTTGCTCAAGCTCGCGCTCGAGGCCGTCATCATCCTCAAGGGGAGCGCCCTGGCACGGTTCCGCGGCGCGATGACCGTCCGCACGAAGATCATCGCCGCCCTCCTGCTGTGGCTCACGGCCGCCGGCAGCAAGTTCGCGGTCCTCGGGCTCGTCGACCTCGTGTTCGGCGACGCGGTCAGCCTCGGCGGCTTCGTGTCGGTCACCCTGCTGGTGGCCAGCCTGCTGCTGTCGCGGGCAGCGGTGCGTCGCCTCCTGGCCGTCGACCAGCCCCGACCCTGACGCCAGCAAGCACCACTCCCCCGCCAGCATCGCCGCTGCGCGAACGAACGGACCAGCGACGGCAGTTCCGGGTGCTCGCGGACCTCGACGCCGCAAGCGGCCAGCAGCGCAGCCGCCTCGGCTCCGAGGGGTGCCGCGTCACGCGGTGACGTAGGGTCCGTCGCCGATCCGGAGGTGGGTCCATGGAGCTCGATCTGCACGCGACGCTGCTGGCGGTCTGCCACCTTCCACCTGACGATGCCGTTCCGGTATGGGTCGACCTGGCGTCCCAACCGCTGGTCTCGATCACCCGCACCGCCAGCGAGCTGTCCCTCGTCCTGCCTGAGGCTGATGTTCCGGCGGGCGTGCAGGCGCAGGCCGGCTGGCGGGCGCTGTCGGTGCGTGGGCCGTTACCGTTCCATCTGACCGGGATCCTGGCGTCGCTGGCCGCGCCGCTCGCCGAGGCCGGGGTCCCCATCTTCGCGATCTCGACCCATGACACCGACTGGCTGCTGGTCGGAGACGACCACCTGGTCGATGCTTGCGCAGCGCTCGAGGCAGCCGGACACAGGGTCCACGACGCGGCCGCACCGGCCGGGTCGCCGTCTTCCGGTTCGCGCTCACACCGGGCACGCCGGACAGGGACGCGGTCCTCGGAGGGCAGGCTCCGACGGAGTCCGGAGAGCTGACCGGCCCCTTCCGGGTGCTCAAGGGCGCACAGGCGATCTTCCTGTTGCTCCTCGGGTGGATCGTGCTGGCCCGGACGGGGCCGGTGGCCATCCCCGGTCGCAGCGCTGGCGCCCTCACCCGGATGGCGTGGACGATCCTGGTCTTCCTGGTGCTGACCCTGGCGGGCTTCAGCGCCCCACACTCGATCGAACGCTGGGTGATGGGCTCGGTGAGCTGGGTCCTGTCGGCGCTCACGCTCATCATCGCGCTCGTCGCGTCGGGGCGCACCTGCACGCCGCCGGGGAACCCGACGCCGACCCCGTCGGCAGCTGCCGGTGCTACTCCCATGACCAAGCGCTCCCGTCCGGGGACGCCGCTGCATGCCTACGGTCACCCGCGGGCTGGCGCCACTACGCCGCGCGACCTGCCGCGAGGGTGTTGCCGCCGCCCTACACGGCGTGCGGCGGGGGGAAGCGATCGAGCGCTTCCCTCAGGCTGGCGACCAGTGCGGCGGTGAAGGCCGACCGCGTTGCGGCGTCGACGCGGTCGAGCGACAGGTAGGGATTGAGGTCCTCGAGCTCCACGAGCAGCAACCCACCGTCGCGGGTACGGCAGGCATCGACCCGCTGCACCCCGACCTCGAGGGAGTTCCAGTCGACGAAGCGCTGGGCGAAGGCGAGGTCGTCATCGGTGGGGGCGTAGGGGACGAGCTCCCACCGGCGGTTGCGGTCGGGCGCGTAGACGGCGTACAGGAACCGCCGCCCGACGAACACGAACGAGATCTCGTGGACGATGTCGACGCGCGGCTGCAGGAGGGTGTCCTCGAACTCGATGTCGTCGAGGGAGGCCAGCAGCTGCAGCCCGATCGAGTCGGCGCCCAGCACCGGCTTGACCACCCACTGGTCGGCATCGGGCAGCAGGCCGAGGTCCTCGCGACGGTCGACGGTCGGGATGACCGGCTCGCCCGCGGCCCACAACTCGACCAGGTAGCCCTTGCCCTGCATGTCGCCGCGACCGATCAGCGGGTTGACCAGCCGGGTGGCGCGCCGAGCCACCTCGGCCCGGAGCGCGTCATGCGCCTTGCGGTGGTGGATCACCGGGCCGCTGTTGCGTACGAGCACGAGGTCGAACGGGCCCAGTAGCGCGGCGGCGTCCAGCGGCGAGCACGAGGCGACGTCGAAGTGCTCCCGCAGCTCTCCCGACAGCCACCCGTCCTCGTCGCCGTAGCGGCGGCCGTGGGCCGGGTAGCGCAGGTCGGTCACGAGCAGGAGCGCGGGCCGTGCGCGCTGCATGTCCGCCCTCCGTCGACGAGCGCGCCAGAACGTAGCCGAGCGCAGCACGTCGAGGTACCGCGCAACCCGCCGACGCCGAACGTCCGATCGTCGTCGTTGCCGACAGCTGGGAAGCCCGCCCTCGACCCGGTCCTGGAGCAGGGCCTCTTCACCCGGGTCGCAGCTCACGGAGGGCCGCTGGCATCCCCCGGCGGGCCGGGCCACCACCTCAAGCGCGAACCCACCCATGCTCGGGCCCCAGGGCTGACTACCGGCGCAGATGAGGCACGATGAAGAGGACGCAGGCCACGAGGAACAGCAGGCTGCCGATCGTGATCAGCGCATCGCCGTCCCGCAGGCCTGCCGCGGTGAACAGCAGCGCACAGAGCAGGAACAGGATCCAGCCCCAGAGGTCGAGTCGCTGCAACCTCGACGGTTGCGGAGGGGCACGGCACTGCCCACCACCACACGACCCTCGACCCTCGGACACGCACGGGACCCGATGCTGCGCGCGGGGTTCTCAGAGAGCGTGGCGCCCCTACCAGCACAGCGCCCTACGGGTTGCCCGCTGCGTCCTCGTGGCGCCGGCCGTCGTCGTCGAGCACGTCGCGCCAGGATCGGGTGGGTGACCATCCGAGCAGGCGCTGCGCCTTCGAGCAGTCGATGCCCGATCGGCCGGTGCCGGCCCGCGTGGGAGCAGCCGTTGTGTCCCGTACCTCGATGTCGGCGTCGGGGAAGGCGGCGGCAACGAGGTCGTCGAGCCGCCAGCTCGTCGCGTTGTCGGGCTGGGCGATGTAGACGACCTCGTGACCGGACAGTTCCCCCTCCACGGCGAGGCGGATGGCGACGGCCAGGTCCTCGTTGTCGGTGTAGGACCAGAACCCGAGCGACCGCGTGGTCGGATCGCGGACCAGCGGTCCGAGGTTGCGCTCGTAGTCGTCAGCGTCGCGCTGCACCCACGAGGGGCGGATCGACACCACCGAGAGCTCGCAGCGGGCCACCGCCGCGTCACACCACTGCTCGATGACGTGTTTGCCGAAGGCGTAGGGGTCCTGGGGCGCTGCAGGTGTCCGCTCATCGATCGGCAGATAGAGCGGCAGGATCTCACGCTCCGCGAAGATGAACCCCGGCACGGTCTCGCTGGAGACGTTCACCAGTCGTGATACCTGCCACCGCACGCAGGCTTCGACGACGTTGAACCCCGCCATGACGTTGTTGGCGAACACCACGTGCGGGGCGTGGTGGATCGGGTCCGGGATCGCGCCGGCGTGCACCACCGCGTCCATCCCGCGCACGATGGCCTGGACCGCGCCGGCGTCCGTGAGGTCCGCCTGCAGGTAGGGCGCCTCTCCCGGCGCGAGCGCCCCGTAGTCCGGCGTACCGAGATCGGTGGCCGTCACCTCATGGCCGGCACGGGTGAGTTCTGCCACGGCGGCGGCGCCGACCTTGCCGCGCGCTCCGGTCACCAGGATCCGCATGGCTGCTCCTGTCGGGTCGGGGACGCGGTCGAGGGGCTGGGGTCAGCGTCGGCCGTGGACCTGGCGGCTGCGTTGCTGCAGGCCCTGTTGGCCGTAGGGGTAGCCGGCCGGATCCGGATCGCTCGCGGCGTCCAGCAGCGCGGTCTCCTCCTCGTCGAGGTGCAGCCCGGCCGCACCGAGGTTGTCGGCGAGCTGCGACTCGGTGCGAGCGCCGAGGATCACCGAGGTCACCTGCGGTCGGTCCGCGACCCACGCCAGGGCGACCTGCGCCATCGACACCCCGCGCCCAGCCGCGACCGTGCGGACCGCCTCGATCACATCCCAGGTCCGCTGCTCGGCGCTGCGCCGTTCGTAGGCCTCCAGCCCGCGGTCCGGGTCCTCGCCGAGCCGGCTCGCACCCGTCGGCCGCTCGTCGGGCTTGTACTTGCCGGTCAGCCAGCCGCCCGCCAGCGGCGACCACGGCAGGATCCCGAGCTCGTTGGCGGCACACGCGGGCACGATCTCCCACTCGAGCTCGCGGCCCAGCAGGTTGTAGTTCGGCTGCAGGCTCACCGGCACCGACCATCCGTGGAACTCGGCCAGGTCCACGGCACGCTGCAGCTGCCATCCGGTGAAGTTGGACAGCCCCACGTAGCGGATCTTGCCCGCGGTCACCGCGTCGTCGAGGAACCGCAGGGTCTCCTCCAACGGGGTCAACGGATCCCAGGCATGCACCTGGTACAGATCGATCGTGTCCACCTGCAGCCGGCGCAGCGAGGCATCCAGCGCCATCGACAGGTGCCGCCGCGAGAGCCCGAGATCGTTGGGGCCATCACCGGTCGGGAACCGGCCTTTGGTCGCGAGCGCGACCTGCTCGCGGACGTCCGTCGGCGCACTGGACAACCACCGGCCGATGATGGCCTCGGACTCCGTGCCGGTGTACACATCGGCGGTGTCGATGAAGGTGCCACCGGCCTCCACGAAGGCCTCCAACTGCGCGACCGAGGTCGCCTCGTCGGCCTCGCCCCCGAAGGTCATCGTCCCCAGACACAGCGACGACACGACACAACCACTGCGGCCGAGAGGGCGGTACTCCATGGGTCCAGGCTCCGAGGTCGATGGCACCACGAACCTAGTCCCAACGCGCGTGACGAGTTCCCGGGGATGCAGCCACCGTCATCCTCGCGCTGACGATGCGGGGGTACCCAGACCGACGCACCGGCGGCGAACTACCGCAGCTGACGTCGCCAGTTGGCGCGCCGTGTCGGCCGCCACCCCTTCATCCCTGCGTCCCCCGGTGCGCTCCAGCCGTCAACCCTCGCTGTCGACGAGCACGCCTGCCAGCGCGCGCCGCGCGATCTCGACGTCCCAGTCCTGTGGCCGATGGCCGGCCGTCGCGGTGTACACGCCGCGCCCGAGGACGCCGAAGAGCAGGGCGCCGTGTAGCGCGGCTGTCATCGCCACGGGGTCACCGGGAGGGATGGTGCCGTCACGCTGCCCCGCGTCGAGCGCGGCGACGGTGTCGCGCACGACGCCGGCCAGTGGGAACACCCGGGCCTCGTCGATGCGCTCGGAGCGGTCGAGGAACTCCTGCGCCACGACCAGCAGGGCCGTCGGACGGTCACGGTGCAACGACAGGAAGGCGTCGATCAGCCCCCGTAGCCGCCCAACCGTCTCGTCGGCCACTGCGGCTGCAGCGGCGTTGCGCTCGTCGAGGTCGGCGGCGATCCCTTCCAGGACGGCCCGGTAGAGCACCGCCTTGGAGGGGAAGTGGTGGAGCAGGCCCGCGTTGCCGAGGCCGGCGGCCGAGGCGATGCTCGACAGGTTCGTGCCGGCGAAGCCGTGCACGGCGAACAGTCGCTCGGCTTCGGCGAGGATGCGGGCTGGCCGGTCGATGCTCACAGCTCGATCACGTGGTCCGGGTTCGGCCGCCGGTCCGGGGGCGCCTGGCTGTAGTCCCCGAAGGGACCGTCGCGGTCGGCGACAGCCCGTCGCACGCCCTGTTGTTCGGCCGTGTCGATCCACGTACGCGCGTCCGGGGTGTTGCGCATGATCCCGTCCATGATCGGGCCGAGGGTCTGGACGGCGCCGAGGCCCATCTGCTCGTAGGCGTGGTTGACGACCATCTTCTGCGCGGCGAGCTGCGACCATGGGATGGTCTTGAGCTTCGAGGCCACCTGCGCAACGGTGTCCTCGAGCCGGTCGAAGGGCACGGCCTGGTTGATCAGGCCGATGTCGGCTGCCTCCCGGCCGGTGAAGGGTTCGCCGGTCAAGGCACGCCACTTCGCCTCGGCGAGACCCAACCGATAGATCCACATGCCGGTCAGGTAGGCCCCCCACATCCGCGAGTACGGCGTGCCGATGACCGCGTCCTCGCTGGCGATGATGATGTCGGCCGACAGCGCGTTGTCGCTACCGCCACCGACGCACCCCCCGTGGACCTGTGCGATGACCGGCTTCGGTGACCGCCACATCGAGAAGAACTGCTGGTGCGGACTGGTGAACCGGTTCGTAGCCCAGGCCGCGTCCTTCGCCGGGTCCCACCGGCCGTCGCTGGTCAGCGCCTCGTCCCAGTGGTGGAAGCCCTCCCCGAAGTCGTAGCCGGCGCAGAAGGAACGTCCCGCCCCGCGTACCACGACGATACGCACGTCCTCATCACGTGACGCCACAGCCATGGCCTGTTCGAACTCTTCGGGCATCGGGGGGACGATGGTGTTGAGGGCGTCCGGGCGGTTGAGGGTGATGGTGAAGACCCCGTCGTCGAGGTCGGTGACGATGGTCTGGTAGGCGGTCTGGGGCACGGCGTCTCCTGAACTGACCGACCAACCGATCGGTCGGTTTCACGCCACGCTAGAGACCTGTGCACCGTGCGACAACCGCTGGTCGGGGGTGCGTAGCAGCGCTGCAGCGAAGGACAACGACGCCATGGCGGTCCCTCGCCGGTGGGCCCGTCGGCGGTGGCGTCCACCTCGACCAGCTCCGCCCAGATCACCCGAGGGGCCGGCCCCTCAGAGCGCCTCGCGAGATCCGCAGGACCGGACGCAACGCTCGTAGGCGACCGGCACTCTCACGGCGAGACACACCCGGCTGGCTCACACCGCGTCGTGGTCGAACACTCCGGCGACGCTTCCGTCGGTTGGCGCACGGCCGACGTCGACGACGCTCGTGCGAGGGCTGTGCTCGGCCTCGAGGAGCCCGGCGAGGTGGTGCTGGAGATCACCATCCGCAACATCACGCCGCCGGACGAACTCCCAGACGGGCTGCAGACCTGGGACGCGGGCCCCATCGAGGGTCCGCCGGGCGGGGTCATCGAGCAGGTCGACGCAGCCGTCGCCGATGGCCACCATGTGATCGTCGTGGGCTCGCCCGAGGAACTGCGCTACCTCGCCGAGTACGTCGACGCGCCCCCCGGCAGGCTGATCGTCGACATCTTCCCCCGCTAGCTCGGGCACCGGTCGACGAGCTCGTCGCGGGGCGACCGCTACCGCCGTTCGAAGCGCCACAGTCCCGCGTCGCGGGCCTCCGCGAACACCGCGTCCACCTCGGCGCGGCTGACGCGGCCGCGCAGCTGTGGGTAGCGGTCGGTCGTGAGCACCTTCCAGTCAGGCCGGTACTGGCCCATCACGTTGACGAACGTGTCG
Organism: Nitriliruptoraceae bacterium; assembly: GCA_003554005.1. Classification (GTDB taxonomy): domain Bacteria; phylum Actinomycetota; class Nitriliruptoria; order Nitriliruptorales; family Nitriliruptoraceae; genus T1Sed10-7. Next base: position 1,891 of record PWEU01000182.1, on the reverse strand, counting down.
GCAGACAACTCGGCGAGCCAACGCACGATCGCCTCGCTCTCCGCGCCGAGCCCAGGCATGCCGAGGTGGCGCACCACGAGTCCGCGGCACGCGGCGCCGTGCCGGTCCACGACCAGATCGCCGACCTGGGCGTGCATCGCGGCCACCGCCTCGCGTGCCACCTCGCCGTAGTCACCGACGCCGAGGTAGCGGTGGGTGAGCCGCGGGTCGAACAGCTTGATGTCGGGCATGTAGACGTCGACGACACCGTCCAGCAACGCGAGGCTGTCCAGGGCGTCGTAGGCGGAGGTGTTGTAGACGAGCGGGAGCGTGAGGCCGGCCTCGACGGCGATCGGCAGCGCCTCCAGCACCTGCGGCACGACGTGCTCGGGGGTGACGAGGTTGATGTTGTGGCAGCCCTCGGCCTGCAGGGTCAGCATCACCGTGGCCAGTTCGCCGGGTGAGAGCTCCGGCCCGGCAGCCTGCTGGCTGATGTCGGCGTTCTGGCAGAACACGCACCGCAGGTTGCAGCCGGAGAAGAACACCGTGCCGGACCCGCGCCAGCCTCGCAGCACCTCCTCCTCGCCGAGGTGGGCGAAGGCGCTGGCCACGTGGGCGTACCGGCCGATGCGGCAGGCCCCGACCTCGCCGGCGAGCCGGTCGACGCCCTGGCAGGGGCGGGGGCACACCCGGCAGGGGGCGAGCAGGTCGTGGGCGGCTTCTGCCCGCAGACGCAGCTCCCCCGCCTCGTGCAGGCGGAGGTAGCCAGGCGTCTCGGGCTCGACGACGAACCGGCCGTCACCGCCGATCTCTCTGGGCAGGCGTGCCACCTCGGTGCTCATGACCGCATCCTGACCATCACCGGGCGTCGGTGCTCACCCGAGGCGCCGGGGGGACCCTCGAAGGTGCCGGGCAGCCGGATCCCACAGGTGCGGCAGTGCCCAGCCTCGTCGAGGTGGTAGCGCACGAGCGTGTAGCCGTCGCGGACGATCACGGCCGATCCGCAGCCCGGGCAGGTGGTCGTGCCACCGTCGAGGTCGTGCACGTTGCCGGTGTAGACGAACCGCAGCCCTGAGCCCAGCGCCACCCGGCGTGCCCGGCGCAGGGTGGTGGGCGGTGTGGGCGGGACGTCGGTCATCCGGTGCGCGGGGTGGAAGGCCGTCAGGTGCAACGGCCCCTCCGGGCCCAGCTCGGTCGCGATCCAGCCGGCCAGCCGGGCCACCTCGGCGTCGCTGTCGTTGTGTCCTGGGATCAGCAGGGTCGTGATCTCGAGCCAGACGTCCGTCTCGTGAACGACGTAGCGCAGCGTGTCGAGCACCGGCTCGAGACGGGCACCGCACAGGCGGCGGGAGAAGTCGGGCGTGAACGCCTTGAGATCGATGTTGGCGGCGTCCATCGACGCGTAGAACTCCCGGCGGGGCTCGGGGTCGACGAACCCGGCGGTGACAGCGACGGTGCGGATGCCACGCTCGCGGCAGGCGGCAGCCACGTCGACGGCGTACTCGTGGAAGATGACCGGGTCGTTGTAGGTGAACCCGACGCTGGCGCAGTCGAGGGCCCCGGCGGCCTCGGCGATGTCGGCGGGCGCCGCTGCCTCGCTGTGGGTGTCGATCTGCCGCGAGGTGGACAGCTCCCAGTTCTGGCAGAAGCGGCAGGCCAGGTTGCACCCGGCCGTACCGAACGACAGCACCGAGGACCCGGGCAGCACGTGGTGCAGGGGCTTCTTCTCGATCGGGTCGACGCAGAAGCCGCTCGCGCGGCCGTAGGTGGTCAGCACCAGCCGGTCGCCGTGGCGGGCACGGACGAAGCAGCGGCCGCGCTGCCCATCACTCAACCGGCAGTGGTGGGGGCACAGGTCGCACTGCAGACGTCCGTCGTCGAGCCGGTGCCAGAACCGGGCCGTGAGCGCCAT